>NZ_JAPCIQ010000004.1:0-136991 GCF_027707405.1 Aeromonas sp. QDB68
CGGTATAACCTGGCCAGAAGGAGGCAATATCAATATGATGCACGGCGACAGCAGGGTGATGGTGGTGGTGTGTTTGGAGACAGCCAGTTTACCAGCACCCTGTCTGTCAACTTCCACTTCCCCAAGATCCCGCGAAGAACCTTAAGTTTGCCTGTCAGTTCATCGCGAACCAGATGGCAGTGATGGCGGGCGCGTTATCGCCAGCCCATACGCCACGGAGGTTGGCGGAGTTGCGGGGCTGCATAGGCGTCATGTTCATAGAAAAACGCCCCAGGCCATCGAGACCCAGGGCGGTGAAGATATCAAAGACCCGTTTTCCGGTAAATCGCAATGCGGCTCCGCTTAAGTGAACAGCATTGCGCACTTGCGGGGCGTTTTTTTATGGTCGAATACCTGCCATCGACAACAAAGGCGCCCGCAGGCGCCTTGTGGAAGATGACCGTGCTTACTGGTCTATCTCGTCCATGTAATCGTCGAGGTTGCCATCATCCGCCGCCTCTGGTTTCTGCTCCTGGAGCTCGGGTTTGCGGCCCGTCACCTTGCCATCGTTGTACTGCAAGTAGAAGTCCTTGGTCAGGGCGTAAGGATCCAGCGCGTTGTCGATGATGCGCTCCTGATCGATCAGCTTGGAGCGTGTACCGAGGCCATCCAGCGCCCAGTGCACTACCTTCAGCGGGAAGGTCAGCAGGGCATAGGGGAAGTAGATGGTATCAATGGTATCCCCTACCAGTTGCCGGGTGGTGGTGGGACCGTAGACCGGCACCATCAGATAGGCGCCATCCCCGATGTCGGCCTTGCCGAGCACGGTGTCCATCTCCAGCGTGTTGCGAGCCAGGCCCGCATGCTTGGCCACATCGAACAGACCGAGCAGGCCCACAGTGGTGTTGAGGGTGAAGCGGCCCAGGTTGGTACCGGCCCCTTTCAGATCACCCACCAGCAGGTGGTTTACCATGCTGCTCGGCTCGTCGAAGTTGTCCACGAAATTCTCGATGCTGTCCCTCACCCCTTGCGGGACATAGCGGGCATAGCCGTGTACCACGGGGCGCGCCACATAGGGCTCCAGCACGTCATAGTTGACGGCCCACATGGCACGGTTGGGCCCCTGGAAGGGGTCGCGAGGATCGCTGGCCGTGCTGGATGCCCCGGGGCGGCTCGGGGTCTCGCCGAGATCCAGGCTCTCCGGGCCCGGCTTGGGAGGCCCGCCCGCACAGCCCGCGAGCAGCAATGCCACCGCCAATGCTCCTGAACGCAGATACATATGAAAGTCCTAAGATTTTTTTGGGTATTGATATGAATTATACAGGGGGCCCACCCCAAGGGGTGGGCCAAAAGCGTATTAGAGGGCGTGATCGATGCGGATGTCAATCGGCGCTGTGGGGATGGTGCTGGTCGGCACGGTGACCGAAACCCCTTCAAAGGCGCCTTCCTTGTTCATGACGTTGCCGCCCCGGGAGAGGCGCGCCTTGAACTGCAGCTCGGCATGGGCCGCCAGCTTGCTCCCCTCCATCATGGCATCCCCGTCCCCCAGGGAGAGGGTGAGCGGGAGATGCGGGCCTGCAATGCGCTTGACCGCGATGGGCATGGGCGGACCGTTGGGGATCACCGCAAAGACGAACAGATGGGCATCTTCCGGCATCTTTATACCCGGCGCCAGGGTGATGTGCAGGGGGAACTCCCCCTCTTTCACCGCCAGCACCCCGGCTTGTGCCTGGCCTTCGGCAGACGGGGTGGTCACGGCGATGCCACGCTGGCCAAGCTGCTGCCTGGCGTACTCCATGGAGCGCTCCACCATGGTGTAGCGGGCCGAGCCCGGCTCCAGCAGCGGCAACATCCCCTGCCAGCGGTCGAGGGCGGTCTGGAAATCCTCTTTTTGCAGGGCCATGAAGGCGTGGACGGAGCGAGCCTCGATGTTGGCCGGGTCCTCGGCAATGACCGCCTGCAACAGTTGATCCGCACGGGCTTCCTCCCCCGTCATCATCAGGGCCTGGGCATAGGGCACCGCCACCATGGCCTTCTGGGGCGCGAGGGCGTAGGCACGCTCCAGCGCCTCGCGGGCCATCTCGGGATCATTGCCATCCAGGGTCAGGCGCCCCAGCAGCAGCCAGCCACGGTAGTCGTTCGGTTCTTCTTTCAGCCGGGTTCGCAGGGCCAGGGTGAAGTCCAGCAGATCCTGCTCGGTCACCCGGGCATCACGCTCCACCAGGATGCGATTGCTGAGCTCCCCCAACCGGCTGCTGGCATCCTGCCAGCGGCTCACCTCCTGCCAGGCGCCGAGCTTGGCGTAGAGGCCGATGCTCACCACCGCCAGCACCAGCACACCGGGGATCCAGATCAGGCTCTTGCCGCCACGGGCGGTCTGCTCCACGTCGGGAATGTCGTCCAGGAGGCTGCGCTGCAGCTCCACCAGGGATTCCGGCTCCTCCGCCAGTATCCCCTGCTCCCGCTCCTCCCCTATCTCCAGCAGGCGCTGGCGATAGAGCTGCTTGTTGAGGGCCGAGCGACTGATGCTCTGCCTGCCCTCGCCGCGCCAGAGCGGCACGATCAGCGCCAGGCTCGCCAGCACCAGCAGGGCCGCACCCAGTATCCAGAATGGGGTCATGGTTTATCTTCCTCTTTGAGCAGGGCGGACAGCCTGGCCTGCTCTTCTGCACTCAGGGTGCCTTCAGGCTGTTGCAAGGGAGCAGGGGCATGGCGGCGGCTTCGCACCACCACGGTGACGACGCCAATCACGATGACCAGCAAGGGGCCAAGCCAGAGGATCAGGGTCGAGGCCATCAGGGGGGGATCATAGAGGATGAAGTTGCCGTAGCGGGCCACCATGTAGTCCACCACCTCCTGCTTCTCCTTGCCCTCCCGCACCATCTGGTAGGTCTTGTCCCGCAAGTCCTTGGCGAGCCCGGCGTTGGAGTCCGCGATGTCCTGGTTCTGGCACTTGGGGCAGCGCAGCTCGCGGGTCAGCTCGCGAAAGGTCTGCTCCTGGGCGTCGCTGTCGAAGGTGTAGACATCGATGGCGGCGCTGGCCTGGCCGGCGCCAAGGAGGCCTGCCAGCAGCAACAGGGATGCGATCAGTGTTTTCATCGGGGAGGCCTCACTTCATGGCATCGAAGATGGGTTTGAGGGTACTGGCCCAGACTTCCGGGTTCACGTCCCCCACGTGGCGATAGCGGATGATGCCCTGGCTGTCGATGAAGAAGGTCTCGGGTGCGCCGTAGACACCGAGATCCAGCCCCAGCATGCCGTCCGGATCATAGAGGTTGATCTGGTAGGGGTTGCCGAGCTCCGCCAGCCACTTGATGGCCTTGTCTCGCTCGTCCTTGTAGTTCATGCCGACGATGTAGATCCCCTGCCCCGCCAGCTCCTTGAGGTAGGTGTGCTCCCCGTAGCAGGTCGGGCACCAGGTGGCCCAGACGTTGAGCAGCATGGGGCGTCCCTTGAGGATGCTCCTGTCGTGTTGCTTGCCGAGATCGTAGATGTCCTGCAGGGTGAACACGGGCACCTCCTTGTCCACCATCACGGACTCGAGCTTGGTGGGATCGGAGTAGAGCCCCTTGAACAGGAACAGGGCCCCCAGCAGGAAGATGATGAAGGGCAGCAGATAGAGCCAGGTCTTCTTGTTCATGCCTTGACCTCCTCGTCACGACGGCCGAACCGGTAGCGCTTGTCCAGCATGGCCAGCACGCCGCCGATGGCCATGAAGACGCCGCCAAACCAGATCCAGCGCACGAAGGGTTTGTAGTAGATCCGCACCGCCCAGGCGCCGTTGTCGAGCTGCTCGCCGAGCGCCGCATAGAGATCCCGGGTAAAGCCCGCATCGATGGCCGCCTCGGTCATCGGCATGCGGCTCACGGTGTACATCCGCTTCTCGGGCTTGAGCAGGGCCACCTGCTTGCCGTCCCGGTGCACCTCCAGCACACCCTTGAAGCCGTCGTAGTTGGGACCGTTCTTCTCCTTGATGCCGGTGAAGACGAACTCGTAATCGGCAAACTGGACGCGATCCCCGGCCTGCATCCGCAGGTCCTTCTCGATGCTGTAGTTCTGGGTGCAGGCGATGCCGATGATGCTGACCGCGAGCCCCACGTGGCCCAGGATCATGGCCCAGTGACTGTTGCCCAGCCTGCGCACGCCGGTGGCGAAGCCGTGCTTGTGGGTGGCCCGCGCCCAGGTTTCCTGCACGCTGGTGACGATGATCCAGACGCCCAGACCGATGCCGAGTGCGGCCCAGGGCTTGAAGTCTTCCGCGAACGCGAGGGGCAGCAGGAAGGCGGCGGCCAGGCTCAGCACCAGGGCGACCACCACCTTGAGCCTGAGCTCCCCCAGCTCCTGGCGGCGCCAGCGAAACAGGGGGCCCACCCCCAGCAGCAGGGCGAACGGGATGATGAGCCAGCTGTAGATGTGGTTGAAGAAGGGGGTGCCGATGGAGATGCTGCCGAGCCCCAGCTCCTTGTGCACCAGGGGCAGCAGGGTGCCGAGCAGCACGGTGAGCAGGCCCGCCACCAGGAGGATGTTGTTGCCAAGGAGCAGGGTCTCGCGACTCCACAGCTCGTGCTTGCCGTGGCTCTTCACCTGGGAGCCCTTGAAGGCAAACAGCAGCAAGGATGAGCCTATCACAGCCAGCAGGAAGCCCAGGATGAAGAGGCCCCGGGTCGGGTCGGAGGCGAACGCATGGACGGACACCAGCACGCCGGAGCGCACCAGGAAGGTCCCCAGCAGGCTCAGGGAGAAGGCCGAGAGCGCCAGCAGCACTGTCCAGGCCTTGAAGGTGGCGCGCTTCTCGCTCACCGCCAGGGAATGGAGCAGGGCAGTGCCCGCCAGCCAGGGCATGAAGGAGGCGTTTTCCACCGGATCCCAGAACCACCAGCCGCCCCAGCCGAGCTCGTAATAGGCCCACCAGGAGCCGAGCACTATGCCCAGCGTCAGGAAGACCCAGGCCGCCATGGTCCAGGGGCGGGACCAGCGCGCCCAGGTGGCGTCGAGGCGCCCCGTCATCAGGGAGGCGATGGCGAAGGCGAAGGCCACCGAGAAGCCCACGTAACCCATGTAGAGCATGGGGGGGTGGAAGATGAGGCCGGGATCCTGCAGCAAGGGGTTGAGGTCACGCCCGTCCACCGGGAAGTACGGCAGGGTGCGGGTGAAGGGATCCGAGGTGAACAGCACGAAGGCGGTGAAGCCCACCGAGATGAGGCCGAGCACCCCCAGCACCCGTGCCACCGCATCCAGCGGCAGCCGGCGGCTGAAGAGGGCGACGGCCGCGGTCCAGCCCCCCAAGGTCAGTACCCAGAGCAGCAGGGACCCCTCGTGGGCCCCCCACACCGCCGAGATGCGATAGGCCAGCGGCAGCAGGCTGTTGGAGTTGGTGGCCACGTACTGCACGGTGAAGTCGTTGTCGATAAAGGCCCAGGTGAGGCAGATAAACGACAGCAGCAGCAGCAGGAACTGGCTGTAGGCGAGCGGGCGGGCCGCCGACATCATGCCAAGACGACCGAGATGGGCCCCGATCAGCGGGTAACTGCCCAGCTGCAGGGCGGTGGCGAAGGCCAGGATCAGTGAGAACTGCCCTAATTCCGGGATCATTGACTATTCCCTCTCGATTGCACGGAGAAACCTGCCGATTTGGCGGTATAAAGAAGTGAATTCTTGGCGCATACCGGCATCATTGCTTGGCTCCCTGCAACTGTGCCTCTGTGTATTCGGGCTTGAAGTGCATGCCGTTGGTGGCGTCGGCCACTTCCGGCGGCATGTAGTTCTCGTCGTGCTTGGCCAGCACCTCGAAGGCGGCGACCGTGGTGGCATCCTTGAGGGTGCCCTGGGCGACGATCCCCTGCCCTTCCCGGAAGAGATCCGGCAGGATGCCGTCAAACTCCACCGTCACCAGATGGCCGCCGTTGTCCACCAGCTTGAAGGCTACCTTGAGGCTCTGGGGATCCCGCACCACAGACCCCGGCACCACCAGGCCACCGATGCGCAGGCGCTGCCCCTCCTCGGGCTTGATCTTCTCCGGCCCCTTCCCTTCCACCAGCTCGCTCGGGGTGTAGAAGAGGTCGATGTTCTGGCTCAGGGCATAGAGCACCAGGCCAGTCACGCTGACAAGGCCCAGGCTGATGGCCAGGATGATGGTGAGGCGTTTCTTGCGGCGCGGGTTCATAGGGTGTTCTCCATCTGCTGGGCCGCCTTGCGGCGTGCCTCCCGAGCCTGCTTGTTGCGCAGTTCGCCGAGCAGGCTGCGGGTCTTCAATCGGGTGGAAATGACGATGCCGACCAGGCAGAGCAGGGTCAGACCGAAGGAGAGCCAGACGTAGAAGGCATAGCCTCCCATGGCCATGAAATCACTGAACGAGGCAAAGTGCATGCTTACTTCTCCTGCCTGGCGATGTCGGCGACCCAGGGGCGGTGCCACTCCCGCATCAGCAGCTCATTGCGAAAACGCATCAGGGTCAGGGCACCGAGAAACGCGGCGAACGCCAGGATCATGATGAGCAGCGGCCACAGCATCTCGGGGGAGATGGAGGGTTTGTCAAACTTGGTGATGGTGGCCCCCTGGTGCAGGGTGTTCCACCACTCCACCGAGTAGTGGATGATGGGCAGGTTGATCACCCCGACCAGCGCCAGGATGCCGGCGGCGCGGCCCGCCACCACCTTGTCGCTGAAGGCGTTGTAGAGGGCGATGACACCCAGATAGAGGAACAGCAGGATGAGCTCGGAGGTGAGCCGGGCATCCCACACCCACCAGGTGCCCCACATGGGTTTGCCCCAGGCGGCGCCGGTAAAGAGGGCAATGAAGGTGAAGACGGCCCCCACCGGGGCGATGGCCGCCACCGTCATGTCTGCCATGCGCAGTTGCCACACCAGGCCAATGAAGGCGGCCACCGCCATGGTGGAGTAGGCGCCCATGGAGAGGATGGCGGAAGGCACATGGATATAGATGATCCTGAAAGAGTCGCCCTGCTGGTAATCGGCGGGTGCAAAAGCCAGCCCCCAGACGGTGCCGATGATGAAGGCAAGCAGGCTTGTCACGGCAAACCAGGGCAGCAGGGTGCCGGCCAGCCCATAGGCGCGCTCGGGTTTGGCATAAGGGTGCAACCATTTCCACATAGCTCACGAAACCTTTCAGTTATTAATTTTTAAGTGGCGAGGGCTACCATACCCATGGGGGAAAAACATCATATCCCCCGAAAGCAATAAGCAGCCATCCCCTTGATCTATCTCAACTATCTCGCCCCTAACAAGGCTTCAAACGAAAATCTTTTCACCAAATCAATCAGTTGACACTCACCCGCAGCGCCGCCGAGATAGCCAGGGGCGTCAGGGTCAATGCCCCCACCAGCATGGCCCCCAGGATGGCGAGCTGGCCGGCATAGGGCAGTCCCATGCTCGCCGCGTCGATGGCGGACGTGGCGAAGATAAGCACCGGAATATAGAGCGGCAGCAGCAACAGGCTGAGCAGCACGCCCCCCTTGCGCAGCCCTGCGGTCAGCGCTACTCCGACCGCCCCGAGCAGGCTCAGCACCGGCGTACCGAGCGCCAGGGTGGCCACCACGGCCAGATAGGTCTTCAGCTCCAGGGAGAGCAGGATGGCGAGCAAGGGGGAGACCAGCAACAGCGGCAGACCGGTCAGCAACCAGTGAGCGATCACTTTGGCCAGGGCCAGCAACCCCAGGGGATGGGGCATCAGCATCATCTGCTCCAGGGCGCCGTCGCTGAAGTCGTCACGAAACAGCCGCTCCAGGGAGAGCATGGCCGCCAGCAGGGCCGCCACCCAGATGATGCCGGGAGCGATGCGGGCCAGCAACTGGGGCTCGGGCCCAATCCCCAATGGAAACAGGGTGATGACGATGAGGAAGAACCAGAGCGGGTTGAAGATGTCGGCGCGCTGGCGCAGGGCCATCAGCAACTCGCGGTGAATAAGGTGTATGACGGCGCGCAGCATGGGCTACTCCTGCAACAGCGAGGTCAGAGAGAGGGTCTTGAGCCGTCCCTGCATCAGGGTCAGATCCTGGTGGGTCGTAAGGACCACCATGCCCCCCCTGTCCGCGTGGGCGAGGAACAACTGCTCCAGCACTCTGACCCCCTGCTTGTCGATGGCGGTGAAGGGCTCGTCCAGGATCCAGAGCGCCGGTCGCTCGCTCAGCCACAACCTGGCCAGCGCCACCCGTCGCTGCTGCCCGGCGGAGAGCTGCCCCGCGGGATAGTCTTCGAAACCGGCGAGGCCGACCTGGGCCAGCACCCGCCAGAGATCCACGCCGTCCCCGGCAGGGCCATGAAGCTTCTGGTAGAAGGAGAGATTCTCAAGGGGGGTCAGGATCGCCTTGACGCCGGGCTGATGGCCCAGGTAAAGCAGGCTGGCGTGGTATTCATCCCGGCAATGGCGGATATTCTCCCCATTCCAGCACACCTCGCCAGCAAAGGGCTGGGAGAGGCCGGTGAGCAGGCGCAACAGGCTGGTCTTGCCCACCCCGTTGGGACCCTCAATCTGCATCAAATCCCCGGCACGCACCGCGAAGGAGAGATGTTCAAACAGGGTGCGATCTTCACGCACGCAGCTCAGATTGTTCGCTTGAAGCAGCATGGGGATGTAATCGTTGAAAATGAGGCGGCCTGCATCTTAACACAGGATCCGGAGGCGTCTTTTCAAAGATGCCAATAATCAACAGGATTTGTGGGGAAGATCGCGCCTCCACCAAAGAGATTGATGCCAAAGGATTATCACCGTCCCGGCATCGAGAAAGAAGTGGCCACGGGCCGAACAGAAAGCGGGGAGGCACCGGCCTCCCCGCGACACATCCGTCAGCTGCGTCCCTTTCGCAAGGAAATAAGCAGCTCCGCTTCCGCCTGGGGCAACTCGCACTCGCTCATCACCTCGTCCAGATCGGCACCAAGCTCCACCATCTTGGCGGCGCGGCTGTAGAGGCGGCGCTCCGGATCCTGCAACGTCAGCTCCTGCTGGCTGTCGTGGATCTTCTGCATGGCCCCTTCTGCGGCTTGCAGACGCTGGCCCATGCCGATGGCGCCCGTGTGCAACTCCATCATCTGCTTGCGCAGACTCTCGAGCTGCCCCTGCAGCGCTTCCACCCTGGCCTCGGACTCTCGCTGGCGACGACGGTGCCCCAGGATCCCGTAAAGGGCCAGCACCAGTGCGAGCAAGGACAACCCCAAGGCTGCAAATTCAATCATCAAACCATCACCTTACCGTCACAGGGAGGCGGACAGGTGCCATCGCCCCCGTCCGCACGTTCCCGTCCCTGTTACAGGGAACCAATGTCTTCCCACTCTTCGTCGGAGAGCAGCTTGTTGAGATCCACCAGGATCAGCAGTTGGCCGTCACGGTTGCTGACGCCCTGGATGAACTTGGCGCTCTCCTCGGTGCCTACCGCCGGGGCGGCATCGATCTCGGAGGAGCGCAGATAGACCACCTCGGCCACGCTGTCCACCATGATGCCGATCACCTGCTTCTCCGCCTCGATGATGACGATGCGGGAGTTCTCGCTCACGTCCCCGGCCGGCAGGCCGAAACGGGAGCGGGTATCGATGACGGTCACCACGTTGCCACGCAGGTTGATGATGCCCAGCACGTAGTCAGGTGCACCCGGGACCGGAGCGATCTCGGTGTAGCGCAACACTTCCTGAACCTGCATCACGTTGATGCCATAGGTCTCGTTTTCCAACTGGAAGGTCACCCACTGCAGCACTTCGTCTTCGGCCAGATTCTGTGCAATATTGCGCTTCTCTGTCATCTTCTTGATCCTTGTATGAACCCGTCAACGGGTAAAATTAGCAATAAAACCATGGCGATGCCGACGTTGTCAGCGGCCTTCGATGTTCACGCCCCGGCCAAGCAGCAGCAAGAGCTCCCTGACGTGCAGCAGGGCACACATCTTCTCCTTGACCATGCCGGCCAACCAGGGGCGCTTGCCCTCCTGATGGCGCCACTTCACCTGGTCCCGGTGCAGCAGTTCTGTGCCCTTCAACTGGTGACAGGCCAATCCCCAGGGTGATTCTCCCAGCATAATCAGATATTTGTAATCGTCCATCTCCAGATGCTGGCCCGGCATGACCCACTGGGCCGTGTCCACCACGTTCATCTTCTGCTCGCGGGAGGTCATGATCCCCTTGTACCAGCCCGGCTGGCCGAAGAGAGAGGTCACCTCCCCCAGTTGATGGATGCCCCCCAACTCGGTCAGAGGCACCGCAAACGTCACCCCGGCCACGTCGAAGAAGAGCGCCTGAAACTCGTTGCCGGTATCCAGGTTCTCCCAGGTCGACGGTGCGGGCGCCGCTTCGAGGGCGGGCGCGGGTTCCGCCACCGCGAGGGCGACGGGCTCGACCTCCTCCACTACGGCTTCCACCACCGGCTCTGCCAGGGCGACCAGAGGCTCACTGTCAACCACCTCTGCCTCGAGCTGGAATGGTTCGACATGCACCTCTTCGTGGCTCAGGGCATCCATCTCGAACTGGACCTGTCCCACCTGGGCAAGCAGCTCGCTCAGCTGGGCCAGTCGGGTATCGGCTTCAAGATAGGGGGTGGCAGCCACCTCCGGCACGGCGACGGTCTGACGTTGCAACGCAGGGGCCGGTGCTTCGTCTTCGGGATCTTCCCGCAGCAGGGCATCGTCCAGCAGCAGGGAGTGGAAATAGTCGTCCATGGCCCGAACCTGGGTGGTCTCTCTCACGGCATCACCTCCTGGGTCCGTTGACGCTCCAGCGCGTCGAGATGGTTGAGCAGGGTCTCATAGGCATAGGTGCCCCGGCTGCCCGGTGCATAGATGGAGGGAGGAATGTGCACCAGACTGGCATCCCTGAATTTGGTGTCGATGGGAATGACCGCATTCCACACCGCCTCCCCATACTGCTCCTTGATGGACTGCAATGTCATCAGGGAGGCGCGGGTACGCTTGTCAAACATGGTCGGAATGATGGTGTAGCGGAACTTCTCCCGCTTGGAGCGCTGCATGATCTCGAAGGTCTTCATCATCCGCTCCAGCCCCTTGAGGGCCAGGAATTCGGTCTGTACCGGCACCAGGATGCGATCGCAGGCCGCCAGCGCGTTCACCATCATGACCCCCAGCACCGGCGGGCAGTCGATGAGCACGTAGTCGAACTGATCCTGCACCCGCAGCAGAGCGCGCTTGAGCACCAGCCCCATCCCTTCCCGGTTGCCCATCACCCGATCCAGCGTGGCCAGGGTAATCGAGGCGGGCAGCAGGCTGATGTTCTCGAATCGGGTCTTGAGGGTCATCCGGTTGACCAGCTCGGCGCTGGGTTTGGCCGCCTGGAACAACTCGTACAGGGTGCCTTCCAGCCTGTCCGAGTCGAAATCGAGATAGGAGGTCAGGGAGGCGTGGGGGTCGGTGTCGATCAGCAGTACCCGCTGGCCACGCTGGGCCAGAATGCCCGCCAGGGAGACGACCGTGGTGGTTTTACCGACTCCACCTTTCTGATTGGCAACCGTCCAAACAATCACTGTATCAATCCTGCCTTGTTGTTATGCGTATGCCCCCACCGGGCAGCGCGATCACCCTGATCTTTTCACTGTCGACACTCTGCGGTGCGTCCTGCACCGGTGCCCCCGTCAGCGGTTTGACGGGGGCTGGCGGCACCCAGGCGAACCTGGATATGGCGACCACCACCTTGCGATTCTGTAATCGTCCCTGCTCGGTGCCATTGTCGACGAAGGGGGAAAACTCTCCGTACGCCTCGTAGGCGAGCCGACCGGGAGCCACCCCTTTGCCCACCAGGGCATTGAGCACTGCCTCGGCGCGGGCCGCTGACAATGTCCAGTTGGAGCGGAAAATTTCGTTGTTTATCGGTTGGTTATCCGTGTAGCCCCGCACCCTGACATAGTTATCGACCGGTTTGAGAATACCTGAAAGCGTATCGAGCACAGGGGCGGCATTGTTACCCAGAAAAGCGCTGCCACTGTTGAACAGGAGACCTGAACTCAGCTCCACCGTCAGCCAGTTATCATCCTGCGCAAGCTTCACCACCCCCGCATCGACCAGGGCGCCCATGGACTCCTGGATCTGCATGTCGATCTGCGCAAGAGCCGTGCCATCTTGCGAGACGGGCGTACCCGTGATGGGGGCCCGCGAAGGGGACGCAGAGGCCTGGCTCTCCAGCAGGCTGGGGGCGGCCGACACCGGGTTGTCCAGCAAGGAATTGCCCCGCCCTTCCAGCAGGCCATCGCTGCGCGGCGCCTGGTTGAAGGCCTGGGTCATGCCCTCGATGACGGCGCGGTACTCCTCCTTGTTGACGATGGCAACGGAGTAGAGCACCACGAAAAGGGCGAAGATGAGCGTCATGTAATCGGCATAGGAGACCAGCCAGCGATCGAGATGCTCTCGCCCTTGCAGGTGCAAACGATAGCGCTTGCGCATGGCTACTCCCCTTTCAGATAAGCCCGTAACCGCCTTTCAACCTGCGGGCCGTTCTCCCCGTGGGCGATGGCCAGAAGCCCCTCCAGGGTCATCTCCTGATAGAGGCCGTAATGGTAGTGGAAGGCGCGCAACCGATTCGCAATCGGCAGATAGAGCAAGTTGGCAAAGCCCACCCCGTAGATGGTGGCGACGAAGGCCACGGCAATGCCCGCCCCCAGGGTGCCTGGCTCCTCCAGATGAAACATGGCCTGGATGAGGCCAATCACGGCCCCGATGATGCCGATGGTGGGGCTGTACCCGCCCATGGACTCGAACACCCTGGCCGAGTGCTCGTTGCGCTCCTGCTCGATGTCGATATCCGCCTCCAGCAGGCTGCGGATATCCTCGATGGAGACGCCATCCACAATCATGGAAAGCCCCTGGCGGGTGAAGGGATCGGGCTCGGCCTCGGCCTGGTTTTCCAGCGCCAGCAAGCCTTGCTGGCGGGCGAACTGGGCCCACGCCTTCAGGCGCTCGGCCTGCTCCGCAAGATCCAGCTGCGGCGGAAACAGCATCCAGGTTGCCTGCCTCAGGGCACTGAGCAGGTACCTGCGGGGAGTCTGCAAGATCACCGCCCCCCAGGTTCCCCCGACGACGATGACAAAGGCCGGGCCATCCAGCAGGGTCAGCAGGCTCCCGCCATGCCACCACTGGGCGATGGCGACGGCCCCCAGCGCCAGCACCAGGCCGAGCATGCTCATGGTCAGCGACCCAACTCGACCAGAATGCGCTGGGCCACCCGATCCAGCGGCAGGGATTCGCTTGCTATGCCCGCCTTGGCAACGGCCTGGGGCATGCCATAGACCACACAGGAGGCTTCATCCTGCGCCCAGATGGTCGCCCCCTGCTCCTTGAGCAGACGGGCACCGTCGCGGCCATCCGCGCCCATGCCGGTCAGGACGATGGCCAGCACCTTGTCGCCATAGGTCTTGGCGGCGGAGGCGAAGGTGATGTCCACACAGGGTTTGTAGTTGACCTTGTCATTGCCATCGATGATGCGAAGACGGGCACCGGGCCCGCGCCCTTCCAGCAGCATCTGCTTGCCACCGGGGGCAAGATAGGCCTGACCCGGCTTGAGCACGTCGCCATCCTGCGCCTCCTTGACCCCTATCTGGCACAGCCCGTTGAGGCGGGCGGCAAAGGCAGCGGTGAAGGTGGCCGGCATGTGCTGGATCAGCAGAATGGGATGAGGGAAATCCCCCGGCAGCTTGGTCAGCACGTTCTGCAGTGCCACCGGCCCGCCGGTGGAGGTACCGATGGCAACCAGCTGGTAACTCTTGCCACTGCGCTTGAACGCGGCGGGAGCCGCCGCTGCCCGCGCAGGCTCGGACTGGCGTTCGGCCAAGGGACGATTCAGGGTCCCCGTGACGGCGGGCCGGGCGGCAGGCTCGGGGGCACGGGGCCGGGTCGCCATCAGGAAGCGTTTGCGAGCGATCTCCTTGACCCGCTGCTGCAGCAGGTTGACGGCTTCGTCCTTGTCGCGGGCGATGTCTTCAAACTTCTTGGGCAGAAAATCGAGGGCGCCCGCATCCAGCGCATCCAGTGTTGCCTTGGCTCCCTCGTGGGTCAGGGAGGAGAACATCAGGATGGGGGTCGGACACTTGGCCATGATCTCGCGCACGGCGCTGATGCCGTCGAGCACCGGCATTTCAATGTCCATGGTAATGACGTCGGGCCGCAACTGCTGCGCCTTGTCTACCGCCTCCCGCCCGTTCTGGGCCGTGTCGATCACCGTCATCAGGGGATCCTGATTGATGATTTCGCTGACCCGACGGCGGAAGAAACTCGAATCGTCGACCACTAATACCTTGACTGCCATTGTTATTCTTTTAACTCCTTGAGCCTGGCGCTCAGTGGCGACGGGCATAGGCCTTGAGCAGGCTGGGCACATCCAGAATGAGGGCGATGCCGCCGTCGCTGGTAATCGTGGCGCCGGCCATGCCGGGGGTACCTTGCAGCAGGTTGTCCAGGGGCTTTATCACCACCTCTTCCTGACCGATGAGGTTGTCTACCACGAAGCCCACCTGCTGGGTCCCTATCTGGACGATGACCACGTGCCCCTGGTCCTGGCGGGCCGTCTTGCCGACACCGCGTACCAGCCACTTGTGCAGGTAGAACAGCGGAATCGCCTTGTCACGGACGATGATGGTGAGCTGGCCATCCACCACGTTGGCCTTTTTCAGATCCAGGTGGAAAATTTCATTCACGCAACCGAGGGGCAAGGCGAAGGTCTGCTGACCCACCTCCACCATCAGGGTCGGCAGAATGGCCAGGGTCAGGGGAACCTTGATCTCGAGACGGGTGCCCTTGCCCCAGGTGGAATCGATGTGTACCGAGCCATTGAGGCTGACAATGCTGGTCTTCACCACGTCCATGCCCACTCCACGGCCGGAGATGTCGGAGATCTCCGACTTGGTGGAGAAGCCGGGGGCGAAGATCAGGTTGTAGGCATCGTTGTCGCTCATGCGCGCCGCGCTGTCAGCATCGAGCACGCCACGGCTGATGGCGATGGACTTGAGCTTCTCCGGGTCCATCCCTGCGCCGTCATCCTCGATGCAGAGCAGAATGTGGTCCCCTTGCTGGGAAGCGCTCAGGGTGATGGTGCCCTGACGGGGCTTGCCCGCTTTCTCGCGCACGTCCGGCATCTCGACGCCATGGTCGCAGGAGTTGCGCACCAGGTGAACCAGGGGGTCGGCCAGGGCCTCCACCAGGTTCTTGTCCAGATCCGTGTCCTCACCCACCATCACCAGCTCGATCTCCTTCTTGAGGGTACGAGCCAGATCGCGCACCACGCGCGGGAAGCGGCCGAATACTTTCTTGATAGGCTGCATGCGGGTCTTCATGACCGCGCCCTGCAGATCGGCGGTCACGACGTCGAGGTTCGCGACAGCCTTGGACATCTCTTCGTCATTGCTGGCGATGCCGAGGCTCACCAGGCGGTTTCTCACCAGCACCAGTTCGCCCACCATGTTCATGATGACGTCCAGGGTCTTGGTATCCACCCGCACAGTGGTATCGCTCTGTACCGCGCTGCTCTCGGCGGGAGCGGCCTGCTTGGCAGGGGCGGCCCTGGCTGGCGCTGTGGGCTCTGCCGGCGCAGGTTTGGCGGCCACTGGCGCCTTGGGCGGCGTCACCGGGGCTGCGGGGGCAGCGGGTGCCGGGGCCTTGGGTTCGGGTTCGGGCGCAGGAGCAGGTGCCAGACTGTGCTGGGGCGCCTGGCCACGGCCGTGCAGTTCATCCAGCAGGCGCTCGAACTCATCGTCGTCGATGAGCTCGTCCACCTCTTTCTGGACCGACTGCAGGGGGGCCAGATCGGGGGCACCACCGTGCTGGCCCTGACCATGGAGCTGGTCGAGCAGGGCTTCGAATTCGTCGTCTGTGATGTCACCTGACCCGCTCAGCACGGGGGCGGCAGAGACCGTCGGCGCTTTGCCGACACCGTGCAGCTCATCGAGCAGGCGTTCAAATTCGTCGGCGGAGATCTCGTCGATGGAGCCACCGCCATTGACGGCGACAGGCGCCACCTCGGCGATGACCTCGGGTTCTGGTGCGGGTTCGGGCTCAGGCTCGGGTGCTGGCTGGGCCGCCACGCTGGCGGTACGCAGCTGCTCCTGCCCTTCCGGCTTGCACAGCTCGTGCAGATCGTGCAGCAGATCGGGAGAAGCGGGGCTTATCTCTTCGCGGTTCTGGACCTGGGCAAACATGACGTTGATGGCATCCAGCGCCTGCAAGATGACATCCATCAGCTCGGCACTGAGGGCCCGCTTGCCGTTGCGCAGCATGTCGAACAGGTTCTCGGCACCGTGACAGACATCCACCAGTTCGGTGAGGGAGAGGAAGCCCGCTCCCCCCTTGACGGTGTGGAAGCCGCGGAAGATGGCGTTCAACAGGTTCTTGTCATCGGGCCGCTTTTCCAAGTCGACCAGTTGTTCAGACAACTGTTCCAATATTTCTGATGCTTCGACCAAAAAGTCTTGCAGTATGTCTTCATCAACTTCGAAGGCCATGCGTCACTCCATTAGAATCCCAGGCTAGACAGCAGATCGTCCACATCATCTTGACCATTGACCACATCTGAGCGGGTCTGCGGGTTCATGATGGGGCCTTCCGCCTCGATGCCGCTCACAGGCAGGCTACGTGCCGAATTGTCGCTAACGCCCTCACCGAACATGGTCAGCATCTCTATCAACTTCGTTTCAACTTCCTGCACCAGCTTGATCACCTTGCGGATCATCTGACCGGTCAGGTCCTGGAAATCCTGAGCCATCAGAATTTCCGTCAGCAGTTGTCGTAACTTATCGGCATCCGTCTCAGAAGCCTTAATAAAATCATTCAGTTGATGGCACAGCGCCTTGAATTGACCCAGCTCGAGATCCCGGCTCATCAGGGCATTCCAGTTGGGCATGACCAGCTGAATGTTGTCGTTGAGTCGATCGGCGATGGGAAGGCTTGCCTCGACCGCATCCATGGTGCGATTGGCCGCCTTGTCCGTCATGTCGATGACATAGCTCAGACGCTCCCGGGCATCCGGGATCTCATGGGTGGCCAGGTCGGGGATCCTGGGATCCAGGCGAAAATCCTGCAATGAGTTATGCAATTGGCGGGTCAGCTGCCCCACCTTGTCAAACAGGGCCGCCGCATTGGGGGCGCACACATCGGCGAGGATGGTATCGGCCTGTTCAAACTCTTCCCGCTCCAGGTGGGCAACCAGCATCCTTGCCTGGTCAAGCGAGATCATGGCACTCGTTTTGGCCTTCATCCCTGCCGCTCCTTAGCCGATACGTTCAAAGATTTTGTCGAGCTTCTCTTTGAGGGTGGCAGCGGTGAACGGCTTGACGATATAGCCATTGACCCCGGCCTGGGCGGCTTCGATGATCTGCTCGCGTTTGGCTTCGGCAGTGACCATCAGAACCGGCAGGTGCTTGAGCTTGTCGTCGAGGCGAATCGCCTTGAGCAGGTCGATGCCCTGCATGCCGGGCATGTTCCAGTCGGTGACCACGAACTGGAAGTCGCCATTTTTCAGCATCGGCAACGCCGTGTTGCCATCGTCTGCTTCATGGGTATTGTTGTATCCCAGGTCACGCAGCAAGTTCTTGATAATCCGGCGCATCGTTGAAAAGTCATCGACGATGAGGATTTTCATGTTCTTGTCCAAAGTTCCTCCTAAATAGCCGCCAAGACGGCTCACTTACATGATGCAGATCGCAGGTTTTATGGTGCGGATTATGCCTTAGAGTTGTGCTCCAGTGTAGCCAGTACAACCACTTATAAATTCCAATCTCGCAAACGGGCGCGCAGCCTGTGCATGGCCTGACTATGAATCTGGCTCACGCGAGACTCACTCACACTCAATACTTCACCGATCTCGCGCAGATTCAACTCTTCATCGTAATAAAGGGACAGCACCAGCGCCTCCCGCTCCGGCAGGCGGGCGATGTGCTCCGCCAGGGCGCCCTGGAAGCGTTCAGCCGCCAGATCGTCGAATCCTCCCTGACCGTTGCCTTCATCGGGATGACCGATGACATCTTCGCTGACGCCCAGATCCTCGATGCCGATGATCTTGCCGCATGAAACATCCTGCAGCATGGCATGGTACTCCCCGAGGGACACCCCCATATTGGCGGCCACCTCGGTGTCTCTGGCATCCCGGCCATGGGCCTGCTCCACGTTCTCGATCGCTTCAGCGATGGCACGGCTGTTGCGGTGCACCGAGCGGGGCACCCAGTCCCCACGGCGGATCTCGTCGAGCATGGCACCACGGATGCGGATGCCGGCATAGGTTTCAAAGCTGGCGCCCTTGCTGCCGTCAAAGTTGCGGGAAGCTTCGAGCAGCCCAATCATACCTGCCTGGATCAGGTCATCCAGCAAGACACTGCTTGGCAGGCGAGCCAATAAATGCTGGGCAATCCGCTTGACCAGCGGAGCGTGTCGCTCGACCAGCACGTAGGAATCCTGATGACGCAAGTATGCTTGGGCTTTATTCACGGGAGTCTTCCTGTGTTATGACCGGCTTTTGCAACAAGTTTTCCAGGAAAAATTCGAGGTGGCCGCCCGGCTGATTCGGGATGGGCCAGCTCGCCGCCTTGTTCGCCAGGGCACGAAATGCCAGGGCGGCAGGGGATTTTGGAAACGCCTCAACTATCAGTTTCTGCTTGCGCACCGCGGCCCGCAGGTTGGTGTCGTAAGGCACGCAGGCCACCAGCTCCAGGGAGGTATCCAGGAAGCGGTCGGTGACCCGGGTCAGCTTGGCGAACAGCTCCTGCCCCTCGCGCAGAGAGCGGACCATGTTGGCCACCACCTTGAAGCGGAATACACCGTGATCCTTGGAGAGGATCTTGATGAGCGCGTAGGCATCCGTGATGGAGGTGGGTTCATCGCACACCACCACCATGATGTCCTGGGCGGCACGGGTGAAACTCAGCACCATGTCGGAGATCCCCGCCGCCGTGTCCACCAGCAACACGTCCACCTGGGTCTTCATCTCGCTGAAGGCGCGGATGAGCTCGGCATGTTGTACCGGGGAGAGCTCGACCATGGACTGAGTGCCCGAGGTGGCTGGCACTATCATCATGCCGTAGGGCCCCTCGACGATGATGTCGTCCAGGGTGCATTCCCCCGCCAGCACATGGGAGAGGTTGCGATGCACCCTCAGCCCCAGCATGACGTCGACGTTGGCCAGACCAAGGTCGGCGTCCAGCACCAACACCCGCTTGCCCTGGGCGGCCATGGCTCCCGCCACGTTCAGGGTCACGTTGGTCTTGCCGACGCCCCCCTTGCCTCCGGACACGGCGATCACTTTCACTCGATTGTTTTGACGCATTTTGCGCAGACCACTCGCCTGATCCATATACATGTTACTCATAAAACTCCGAATCTTCGGATTCGCCAAAACCCGATCCCCAGAAATAGGGATCTTCTGCTTCCCGTTCCAGCGACCCCATGGCGGCACCGACCAGCAGCGCCGCGTTGGCAACTTGAATATCTTCCGGCACCCGTTGCCCGTCGGTGATATAACTGATGGGCAGGGCGTTTTGAATGCACACGTTGATCACTTCACCCAGATTCAGGCTCTCGTCGAGCTTGGTCAGAATGCAGCCGGAGAGCGGAATGCGCCGGAAGTGATCCACCGCCTCCTGCATCACCCGTCGCTGGGAGGTGGCCGACATGACCAGATAACTGCGGATGCGCACCTTGGCATTCTTCACCAGGGTGTCGAGCTGTTCGGTCAGGCGGATATCCCGCTGACCCACCCCGGCGGTGTCGATGAGCACCAGCCGGCGATGGCGGAACTGATAGAGGGCACTGGCCAGCTCTTCGGCGTCCCGCACCTGACGCACCGGGCAACCCATGATGCGACCATAGGTCTGCAACTGTTCGTGGGCCCCGATCCGGTAGTTGTCCGTGGTAATGAGCGCCACCTGCTCGGCGCCATACTTCATGGCAAAGCGGGCCGCCAGCTTGGCGATGGTGGTGGTCTTGCCCACCCCGGTCGGTCCGAGCAGGGCCACCGCCCCTCCCTGACGCAGGATCTCGTCCTCGCTGATCTTGAGCTGGGCCGTCAGCACCTCGGCCAGTTGGGCCATGGCCTGATGGATCGGCATGTCTTCGGGGATGAGGCCCGCCAGTTGATCGGCGAAGGCATCGTCGAACCCCATCTTCTTGAGTTCCTTGATGAGCAGGGCGCGCATGGGTTCGCGGCGCTCCACCTCCTGCCACATCAGGCCGGAGATCTGGTGCTCCAGCAGCTTGCGGATGCTGGCCATCTCCTTGCGCATCCCCTCCATCTCCTGATCCCGCTGGGCTGACTGGGTCTGGCGCGGGGCGGCGGCAGGACGGGCCTTGGGCTTGGCGGGTTCGGGAGCGGCGCCCCACTGGCCCTGTTCGGCCAGGGTTCTGGGAGCACTGGCCGCGCCCGCCAGTCCGGCGGACTGGGTGCCGGCAGCGCCATTGGCGGGCCAGGAGGCCGAAGCTGGCTGACCGTTGCCTCCGTTGCCAGACCATGATCCCGGGGCGCCATTGCCACCCGCCGGGTTGGCCGGATTGAGCTTCTGCTGGCGTGCCAGCAGGGCCGCCAGGGTATCGGCGTAGTATTCGTTCTGTTCCTTGGGTGGCGCCGACCTCGTCATCTGCTTGCCCGCAGACGAGATATTGACGCTCTCTTCATTCAACTGACGGCGAACCGGCGCGTCTTTGGGCCCCGGTACCTGGGATTGATAATCGACGGCCGCGACTATCTCCACCCCACCGGTGACCTTTTTGTTGGACATGATGACGGCATCGGGTCCGAGAGTCTCCTTGACCTCGGCCAGCGCCGTGCGCATGTCTTTGGCAAAAAACCGCTTAATCTTCACCCGTCATCTCCGCTAACTAGCCCTGTCCCACCGCACTGACGATGCGGATCTGCTTGTCGTCAGGCACTTCCTGATAGGACAGCACGCGTAATCCAGGAATGGCATTCTTGACAAATTTCGCCAGGGTATTGCGCAATATCCCCGATGTCAGAAGCACGGCCGGCTGGCCTTCCAGTTCTTGTCGTTGAGTGGCTTCCACCAGGGAGCGTTGCATCCGCTCCGCCAGTCCCGGTTCGATACCGGCGCCATCTCCCCCACCTGCTTGCAGGGATTGATGCAATATACGTTCCAGTTCTGGTGACAAGGTGATCACCGGCAGCTCGGGCTCGGGGCCGGCAATCTCCTGCACAATCAATCTGCGCAGGGCGATCCGGCAGGCTGCGGTCAGCACTTCCGGGTCCGGGCTGCGGGGCGCATATTCCACGAGGGTCTGCAGGATAGTGCGCATATCGCGAATTGGCACGCCTTCATTGAGCAAATTCTGCAATACCTTCACCAGGTTGCCCATGCTGATCACCTCGGGAACCAGTCCTTCCACCAGCTTGCTCTGATGCTTCCCTATCATGTCGAGCAGTTGTTGCACCTCGTCATGACCCAGCAGCAGCGCCGCATGGTTGGAGAGGATCTGGCTCAGGTGGGTAGCCACCACGGTGGCCGCATCGACCACGGTGTAGCCAAGGGTCTGGGCCTGGGAGACCTGCTCCTTGGCGACCCAGACCGCCTCCAGCCCGAACGCCGGGTCCTGGGTAGCGATACCGTGGATCTGGCCGAACACCTGCCCCGGGTTGATGGCCATCTCCTTGTCGTGATAGACGGTGGCTTCCCCCGTGCTCACGCCCATCAGGGTGATGCGGTACTGGTTGGGTGCAAGATCCAGGTTGTCGCGAATGTGGACGGCAGGCACCAGAAAGCCCAGCTCCTGGGAGAGCTTCTTGCGCACCCCCTTGATCCGGTTGAGCAGCTCGCCCCCCTGATTCTTGTCCACCAGAGGTATCAGCTGATAACCCACCTCCAGGCCGATGATGTCCACCGGCATGACGTCGTCCCAGCTGAGATCCTTCTGCTCCACCGGGGCATCCCCCTGGGCCGGCATGAGTTCGCCGCTCGCCGCCTTCGCCTTGTTCTGCTTCTCGCGGCGCAGCAGCCACCAGGCGCCCGCCGCCGCCACCGCCCCCAAGCTCAGGAAAGCCAGGTGCGGCATGCCGGGTACGCTGCCCATCATCAGCAGGATGCCGGCGGAGATCACCAGCGCCTTGGGATTTTCGAACAGTTGGCCGAGTACCGCTGTCCCCATGTCCTGGTCGGTATTCTGACGGGTAACGATGATGGCCGCGGCAATGGAGAGCAGGAGCGAGGGGATCTGGGCGACCAGACCGTCACCGATGGCGAGCAGGGTATAGACCTGGGCCGCTTCGCCGAAGGTGAGCTGGTGCTGCATCATGCCGATGATGAAGCCGCCGATGATGTTGATGAAGAGGATCATGATGCCGGCGATGGCATCCCCCTTCACGAATTTGGAGGCACCGTCCATGGAGCCGTAGAAGTCCGCTTCCTGAGTCACGTCCTGACGGCGCTTCTTGGCCTCTTCCTGGTTGATGAGACCGGCGTTCAGGTCCGCATCGATGGCCATCTGCTTGCCGGGCATGGCGTCAAGGGTGAAGCGGGCGCTCACCTCGGAGATCCGGCCCGCACCCTTGGTGACCACCACGAAGTTGATGATCACCAGGATCATGAAGACGATGATGCCCACGGCATAGTTGCCGCCGATCACCACGTTGCCGAACGCCTCGATCACATGGCCTGCCGCCGCGCTGCCGTTGTGGCCTTCCAGCAACACCACCCGGGTGGAGGCAACGTTGAGGGCGAGCCGCAGCAGGGTGGCGATCAGCAAGACGGTGGGGAAGGCGGCAAATTCCAGGGGGCGGCGGGTATAGACCGCCACCAGCAGCACCACGATGGAGAGGGCGATATTGAAGGAGAAGAGGATATCCAGCATCAGGGGCGGAATGGGGAGTACCACCATCCCCAGAGAGGCCAATACCAGCAGCGGCGTCCCTACCCCTCTGCTGAGCAGCCACTTGTACTCTTTGAAACGGCCCAGTCCCGCTTTGAATCCCATCGTGCATCTCAATGATAAACTGCCAATAGCGGATTAAAGCAAATATCAAGCCAAGGATTCAATGCATTGATTTATATGGTTTTTATTTTAACGCTGTCAGAAGTCCGTCGTTGGCGTCACGGGGAATGGTGACAGGGGGGAAGCTGCCTTCACCAAGCAGGCCAAAGGCCAGCCCAGGCCATGGGGCGAGGCGACGCGCCTCGACAGGGAGATTGCGGCCTTGTTTGCGACACAGGGAGAGACCGGATGGTGGGGCCATCCCACCGCTTTATTTGCGAAACGCGGGGGCACAAGGGAGAGAACCCGGGATCAGGCTGCCACCCCTGCGTTATTTGCGAAACTCGGGGGGAATGGGCAGATCCGTGGCGATGGGGGTCGGGCGCCGGCCGCGACCACGGCGGAACTTCTTGAGCTGATAGACATAGGCCAGCACCTGGGCGACGGCGGCGAAGAGCCCCTCCGGGATCTCCTGGCCAATCTCGGTGGCGTGGTAAAGGGCCCGGGTGAGCGGCGGGGAGGACATGACGGGGATGTCGTATTCGCGCCCGATCTCCCGGATCTTCATCGCCACCTCGTCGACCCCCTTGGCCAGTACCTTGGGCGCCGCCCCCGGCTTGCCCGCATCGTATTTGAGCGCCACCGAGTAGTGGGTCGGGTTGGTGATGATCACATCGGCCTTGGGGACATCCCCCATCATGCGGCGCATGGCCATCTGCATCTGCAACTGGCGTATCCGCCCCTTGACCTCGGGCTTGCCTTCGCTGTCCTTGAACTCGTCCTTGATCTCCTGCTTGGTCATCTTCAGCTGGCGATTGTGGTTCCAGCTCTGGAACGGCACATCGATGGCGACAATGGGGATCAGGGCGCAGCAGAGGATGATCAGCATCCAGAGCAGCAGGTCCAGGGCATCGACGATGCCGCCGGGAAAGCCCTCGAGAGAGAGATTCAGCAGATGGTTGAACTGGCTTGATAGCATCCACCAGGCGAACAGACTGATAAACACCACTTTCGCGATGGATTTGACAAGTTCCACCAGGGATTGCACCCCGAACATCCTTTTGATGCCGCTCAGGGGGCTCAGCTTGCTCCACTTGGGCAGCATGGCCTCGGAGGAGAAGTTCATCCCGCCGAGCAGGGTGTTGCCGACGAAGGCGGCGATGATCACCAGCATGAACAGCAGCCCCAGAGGCTGGATCAGCTCCCCCAGCAGGGCGGGCACCATGGCCCCCATGGCATTGGGGTCGAACGCCTGGTCCCGGTCCAGGGTAAAGCCCATGGTGAGCACCTTGATCATGGCCCCTGCCAGACTCTCCTTGATCATCAGGAGGCCGAACACGGTCGCCAGCAGGACGCTGGCGGTACCCAGCTCCTTGGAACGTGCAATCTGCCCTTTTTCCCGGGCCTGTTGCAGTCGTTTGCCCGTGGGTTGCTCTGTGCGTTCCTGATCGGTATCAGCCATGCTGGCCTCCTGCCGGCATCAGCCGACTGGCGGCCCGCCAGAGTGGCGTCAAAAGGGCCGCAACCGGGAGGGCCTCAGTCATGCTGGCCCCCGAAGCACTGGACGTTGATGAGCTCGCAGCTGGTCTCCTGCACCCGCTCCCAGAGCGCGTCGAAGTGCCCCATGAAGCCACCGATGGTGAGCCAGAGGATGAACAGGCCCGACATCATGCTCACCGCAAAGCCGATGCTGAAGATGTTGAGCTGGGGGGCCGCACGGGTCATCACCCCGAACGCGAAGTTGATCAGCAGCAGGGCGATGATGGCCGAGAGCGCCATCACCAGAGAAGCCTGATACATGACCCCGAGAAAGCTCACCAGGCTGCGGATGGCAGGCAGGGTGAGCCCGCTGTCAGATACCGGCAGGGTTTCGAAACTCAGCACCACCATGCGCAGCATCAGCAGGTGGCCGTCCACCGCGAGAAACACCAGGGTCGCCAGCATCAGGTAGAACTGGCCCACCACGGGAGCCGACTGGCCGTTCATGGGGTCCACCAGGGTGGCAAAGCCCAGGCTGGTCTGCATGGCGATGACCTGACCCGCCATCACGAAGGTCTCCAGCAGGAACTGGGTCATGAGGCCGAGCGCGATGCCGATGAGCAGTTGCTGCCCCAGCACCAGGAAGCTGCCGAGGGAGAAGAGCTCGATCTTCGGCATGGGGGGCAGCAGGGGGGCGATGATGAGGGTGATCGCCAGCGCCAGGCCGATGCGGATATGGGCAGGGGCGAGCCGGCTGCCAAAGACCGCCATCACCATCAGGAGACTGCTCACCCGGGCCAGGGGCCAGAGGATGGAGGAGAGCCACTCCATGATGAGCGCCGTGGTGTAGGTCATGACAGCAACACTCCCGGCAGGGGCAGGCCAACGGGAGGACGCAGGCACCGGTCTGCCAGAGCGAAAGGGTGGCCCTTGGCTGGCATCAGCCCACCACCTCGGGGATCTGGCTCACCATCAGCTGGAAGAAGTCCATCAGACTCTGCAATCCCCAGTGAGCCCCCGCCCCCAGGGCCAGCAGGGTGACCACCAGACGGGGCAGGAAGCTCAAAGTCTGTTCGTTGATGGAGGTGGCGGCCTGGAAGATGGCGACCACCAACCCCACCATCAGGCTCGGCAGGATCACGGCGCACACCATGATGGTCACCAGCCAAAGCGCCTCGCGAAAGACGTCGACGAAGGTTTCAGGACTCATTGCTCGCTCCTTGTGATGGGTTTGCCCAAGGCCGCATCCTCCCGGCCTCCTCCTTCGAGAGAAAGAGAGGCCTCGCGCCCTCCCCGAGTGAAGGGGAGAGCCAGGGGGAGGGTCTGCCCTCCCCTAACCACCCGAGCCCAGCCCGAAGCTGGTGGCCAGGGAGCCCAGAATAAGGTTCCAGCCATCCACCATGACGAACAGCATCAGCTTGAACGGCAGGGAGACCAGCATGGGGGAGAGCATCATCATCCCCATGGCCATCAGGATACTGGCGACCACCAGATCGATGACCAGGAAGGGCAGAAACAGCATGAAGCCTATCTGGAAGGCGGTCTTGAGCTCGCTGGTGACAAAGGCCGGGATCAGCACCCGCAGCGGCACGTCCGCAGGCTCGGCTACCTGCACGTTCGCTATCTCCATGAAAGTATTGAGATCCTTGACCCGGGTCTGGGCCAGCATGAACTGGTGAATGGGCAGCTCCGCCTTCTCCAGGGCCTCCTTGGCCCCGATGGTCTCGGCCAGATAGGGCTGCAACGCCTCGTTGTTGATGCGATCCAGCACCGGCGACATGATGAAAAACGACATGAAGAGGGCGATGCCGATCAGCACCTGGTTGGAGGGGCTCTGCTGCAGACCGATGGCCTGGCGCAGGATGCCGAGCACCACGATGATCCGGGTGAAGGAGGTCATCATGATCACCATGGCCGGCAGGAAGGAGAGCGCGGTCATCAGCGCCAGCACCTGCAGGGTCAGACTGTACTCCTGACTGCCATCCGCCATGGTCTTGACGGTGAGTGCCGACATGCCGTCCTGGGCCATCGCCAGGGGCGAGAGCACCAGGGAGAGCAGTGCCAGCCACCGGGTCCAGTTAACGTTTTTCATGCTTGCCCATCAGTTTGCCCAGTTGCTCGGAGAACGCCTGGGGCTGGCTCTCGTCCAGCGGCTCCTCCAGGCGATAGAGGAAGTTGACCTGCTGCGGCGTCACCCCGACCAGCAGCTGCTGGCCGCCCACCTTGACCACCATCAGCTTCTCCTTGTAGCCAAGGGGCAGGGTGGCGATGACCTTCATCTGGCCCCCTCCCATCACCTGGGAAAGCTTGCTCTTCTTGAGCAGGAAGCCCAGCACCAGAATGAGGCCGATCACCATCAGGCTGGAGAGCAGCCAGGAGGTGAGGCTGGGGGGATTCGCCCCTACCCCCGGGTTGGCCAGGGCTGGCAGGGAAAACAGCCACAACGGGAGCACACGGATCATTTGAGCTTCTTGATCCTTTCAATCTGGCTGATGACGTCGGTAAGGCGGATACCGAACTTGTCGTTCACCACCACCACCTCGCCGTGGGCGATCAGGGTACCGTTGACCAGCACGTCCAGGGGCTCACCCGCCACCCGATCCAGCTCCACCACCGAGCCCTGGTTCAGTTGCAGCAGGTTGCGAATGCTGATCTGGCTGCGGCCCACTTCCATGGCGATGGTCACCGGGATGTCCAGAATGGTGTCCAGCTTGCGCCGCTCTTCGGCGCTGATGGGGGCTTCGTCCTTCAACTCCTCCAGGGGGGCAGGCTTGGCTTCGGCCGTGACCTGCTCCTCCAGTGCGGCCGCCCAGGCGTCAGCCATCAAATCCTGCTCGTCATCGGTTCCGCTCATCTTCAATTCCTCAGTGTTGCAACACCTCCCCGGGGGGAGGATCAATCAGGGTGTTTGTCAGAGATGCTTCGCTCAAGCTCTTCCAGCTCGGCTTCGCCATCAATGCGCACGCCCCCGCGGGTCACCAGATGCATCTCTGTCTTGACCCCGTCAGGGCGCTTGATTTTGTCGGTGATCTTGAGCGCCACGTTCTCCTTGGTGCGCCCCATCTTGGCGTGGAAGGTGGGCAGATCCTCCACAAAGACCAGCAGGTTCTCCGGCATCTCCACCGGGATGATGTCCCCGGGTCTGAGCTCCATCAGCTCACGCAAGGAGAGCTCGGTCTCCAGCAGCTTGGCCTTGAGCTCCACCTTGACGTCCATGATCTCGTCGCGCAGGGCCT
Source organism: Aeromonas sp. QDB68 (assembly GCF_027707405.1). Taxonomy (NCBI): domain Bacteria; kingdom Pseudomonadati; phylum Pseudomonadota; class Gammaproteobacteria; order Aeromonadales; family Aeromonadaceae; genus Aeromonas; species Aeromonas sp. QDB68. The sequence continues at coordinate 27,589 of NZ_JAPCIQ010000004.1, forward strand.
TGCTCCAGCGCACGTCGGTATCCCCCTTGTCGCTCTGCACCCCCGCATCCAGCAGTTCGCGGATGGGTTCCAGCATGGAGTAGGGCATGGCCACGTGGAAGTCGCCGCCACCGCCGTCCAGCTCGATGTGGAAGGAGCTCACCACGATCACCTCGGTGGGGCTGACGATGTTCGCCATGGCCGGGTTCACTTCGGAGTCGAGGTATTCAAAGCCCACGTCCATCACCGGCGCCCAGGCATCTTTGTAGTCCTCGAACACCAGCTTGAGCAGCATCTGGATGATGCGCCGCTCGGTGGGGGTGAATTCCCGCCCCTCGATCTTGGCGTGGTAGCGGCCATCACCGCCAAAGAAGTTCTCCACCAGGATGAAGACGAGCCGCGCCTCCATGGTGATGAGCGCCGTCCCCTTGAGGGGGCGGAAACGCACCATGTTCAGGCTGGTGGGCACGAACAGGGTGTGGACATATTCGCCAAACTTGAGCATCTGCACGCCGTTGATGGAGACCTCGGCGGTGCGCCGCATCATGTTGAACAGGCTGATGCGCATGTGGCGGGCAAACCGTTCGTTCACCAGCTCCAGGGTCGGCATGCGGCCGCGGACGATGCGGTCCTGGGAGGAGAAGTCGAACTGGGCGATACCGGGATCCCCGGCAGCTCCCAGCTCCTCCTCCTCGACATCGTCGACGCCGTGCAGCAGGGCATCAATCTCGTCCTGACTTAACAGATCGCTCACGCTTCACCTTTCATTGCATGACAAAGCCGGTAAACAGCACTTGTTCGATTACGGGAGAAGAGACCAGGTCGTTCAGCACCCGGCGGCACTCTTCCAGCGAATCCTGACGCAGCTTCTCCTTGCCCTCGAAGGTCATCAGCTGTTCGGCGGTCGCCGAGCTGAAGACCCGCAGCAAGGTGCCTTCGATCAGGGGAATGTTCTGTTTGGCCAGGGTTTCGTCGGCGGTGCCGCGCACCATCAGCTGGATCTTGATCTGCACCAGCCGATCCCGCTGGCCTCCCGCCACGTTGAACACGAAGGGACGGGGCATGCCCACATAGAGCGAGGGCTGGGGCGTGTTCGCCTCCGGCTTGGCCTCGCTTTTTTCGGCAGCGGGCTCATCCCCACCGGCGAGCATGAACCAGGCGCCGGCGCCACCCCCACCAAGGAGCACGACGGCCAGGGCGACTATCATGATCAGCTTCTTTTTCTTGCCTGCCGCCGGATCCTTCAGCGTCAGTTCGTTATCGTCTGCCATCCCTTGTCCACCCTAGTCTCAAACTTGTTCGGTATCATAAACTTACTTAAGAATGCATCAAGCATAGAAATCGATTCCGGCATCGTTTGCCGATTCCACCAGCAGCGTGAGGTTGCGAGCGCTCCCCTCGGCCTCTCTGCCATCGCTGCCGCCACCATTTCCCCCCTGTCGCCCCTGGTCACCGAAACCGGACTGACCCTGGGAGGATGACTGCCCCTGCTGCTGGAAGGCTTGCTGCTGCGCCTGTTGTTGCACCACGGTCTGGCCGAGCTGGATCCCCTGCCCTGCCAGCATGTCGCGCAGGCGCGGCATGGCCTGCTCCAGCATCTCACGGGTCTGGCCATGCTGCACCACGAAGTGCACGCTGGCCTGGCTGGAGGCATCCATCTGGATTTGGATCTTCATCTTGCCAAGCCCCAGGGGGTCTAGCTGGATCTCCGCCTGCTGCAGCTTGTCCGCCAGCATCAGGTTCACCTTGTGGTGCAGCTGCTCGGGGGCCTCAGGGGTCGCCAGCTTGAGGTGGGGCAGGCTCTGAGGCTCCCGTCTGACGGTCGCCTCGGCCAGCGGTCTGTTCTCGCCGACCTGGCTCTGTGCCTGATGCAAAGGCTGGCTCACCTCGGCGGGTTCACTGCCCTTGACCTCCATCCCCGACTGTTTACCCAGCTCATCGAGCCGGGACTTGTCCACCGCGGGCTTCACCGACACGGCAGCGCCGGCGGCCACCACGGGGGCACTCTCCATCTGGTCCAGGCCCGCCGAGAGGGCCGTCAGGGGGGCCTGTGCCCCCTGGGATTCATGACGAGCCAGGATCTGCGGCGCCACCTGGACTGGGGCCGGGTCTTCCGTCGTCACGGGCTGGCTGCTCCCTGCATTCACCGCAGGCTCGGCCCCTGCACGGGCTCCCTGCCCGCTCGCGGCCTCAGCCTGTCTGGCCTCACCGGCGACAGGGGCGTCCTTCTCTGCCCCTGCCGCCGTCGCGGGCGGGGCGGACTCCGGTGTGGCTGCAGGGGCCGGCCCCTGCGCCACCGTCCGGATCACGCCATCGCCATAGGCGCTGGTGGCACGGGAAGCGGTTGCCCCCTGTCCGGCCGACGCCAGGGGATTGGTCACCTGTGCCTCTTGCGATGAGTCAGCCCGGGTGACAGTGGAAGCCTGGGCGTTTTCTCCAGCCACCACTTTGGCGAGCAGGGCGGCACGCTCCTGACCCGAGAGAGGGGGCTCCCCCCCCTTGGCATCCGGCTCCGCTCCCTTGCCTGCCATGGGCTGGCGGGTCACCCCGCCCTGGTCTGCCACGGCAGTGTCATCGGCCAAGGGGGGCTCTTCGGCCCCCAGCGGCAGAGCCCCCTGACCGCTCGGCACGGCGCTGGCGCCTTGGGCCGCACCGGGAGCTGCCTTCGTTTTGTTCCCTTCATGCTGACGCTCTGGCGTCATCTGCGGCAGGGAGGCGCTCCCCTCTGCCGCCTCCACGCCCTCTGCCAACCCCACGTCCTCTGCCATTCCCACCCCCTCTGCCATCCCAGGCGCAGCGGCGCCAGGCGGCAAGGGGTTGCCGTCCACAGGCACCGCCGCCTCACCGGCCATGGCGGGCGATGTCGGGGGCACCACCAGGCTCACATCCTGGCGCAGGGAGGCTTGCAACTGTTGCAGGAAGTCGTCGGGAGGCAGCTCGCCCTCGTCGTCCGCTCCCTTCAAGGAAGACGCAGACTCGGTGGCGGGCTCGTCAGACGCCAAAGATTTGGCAGCCGGGGCAAGCCCCTCCCGGGCGCCCTCGGCGGGCCCCTGGAGTGGTGGATTGCCCTGACTGGCTGGCGCCTTGCCCATCAGCTGGGCCATGGCCATGGCTTGCGAGAAGGCGGCCTTGCCCTCGCCTGACGGCTGCACGCCCCCTTCGCCCCCGACGGTGGGAGCCAGCAGGGTGGCGCTGCCATCGGCAGAAGGCGCCTGGGGGAGAGTGCTAATCAAGGGGGTCTGTATCATGCTGGGATCCCTGACGACGATTCGGTGACGGCCGCACGTGCGGTCATGGCTTGGCCCATCGGCCTCGCATGACCGGAAGAAAGCAAATTACAGGCCAGATTGGTGATAACGACGCAGGATGGCGTAGTCATCCAGCATCTTCTGCTCCTGGCGCTGGGCCTTCTGGCGCACCTTGTCCGCCTTCTTCTCCAGCAGCAGCTCGACCGCCTTGCGCCGCTGCTGGGCTTCGAGCCACTGGGTGCGGCACTCGGCCAGCGCCTCGCGCACCTGCAACACCCCTTGGTACTGCTGGGTCGCCGCGTTTTCGAGCTTGTTGATGAAGGCGTGATACTGGCTGTTCTGCTGGGGGCTGATCCCCTGCAGACCGCGCTCCGTCCACTGCTGGTGGTAGATCTGGCGGTACTGGCTGAGGGCGTTTTGCTGATCCATGAACAGCTTGAGATCCTGCTGGGCCTTGGCAAGCGCCATGGCGGCCTGCTGTTCGGCCTCCTCCAGCCGACTCGCCAGCAACGTCAATCCTTTACTCATAAGGGCTCTCCACCGGTCAACGCATCAGGGGCATGGCCACCAGTTGCAGGGATTGCAGGCCTTCATCGTAGTGAATGACCTCGCGCATTTTCTGCTGCAAGAACTGATCCAGATAGGGTTTCTGGATGATGGCCCGGTCGATGCGCGGATCCGATCCCTGGCTGTAGGCGCCGATGGTGATGAGATCCCGGTTCTGCTGGTAGAGGGAGTAGAACTGCTTGAAGGTGCGCGCCAGCTCCATGTGCTCCGGTGAGGTCACCATGGGCATGACCCGGCTGATGGATTTTTCGATGTCGATGGCCGGATAGTGGCCCGCATCCGCCAGCTCCCGCGCCAGCACGATGTGGCCGTCAAGGATGGCCCGGGCCGCGTCGGCGATGGGATCCTGCAGATCGTCCCCCTCCGTCAGCACGGTGAAAAAGGCGGTGATGGAGCCTTGGCCGTCGCTGCCGTTGCCGGCCCGCTCCACCAGCGCCGGCAATTTGGCAAACACCGAGGGGGGATAGCCCTTGGTGGCCGGCGGCTCCCCCACCGCCAGTGCAATTTCCCGCTGTGCCTGGGCGTAGCGGGTGAGGGAGTCCATCAGCAGCAGCACGTTGAGCCCCTGCTCGCGGAAATACTCGGCGATGGCGAGCGCCGTCTCGCACCCCTTGAGGCGCATCAGCGGCGAGGCATCGGCAGGGGCGGCCACCACCACGGCGCGCTCGCGCCCCTCGGCGCCGAGGATCTCCTCGATGAACTCCTTCACCTCCCGGCCCCGCTCGCCGATGAGGCCCACCACGACGACATCCGCCACCGAGCCCCGGGTCATCATGCCAAGCAGCACGGATTTGCCGACACCGGAGCCGGCGAACAGACCCATGCGCTGACCCCGGCCCACGGTGAGCACGGCATTGATGGCCCGTACCCCCACGTCCATGGGTTGATGGATGGGGCGACGGGCCAGGGGATTGATGCGGTGCTGGGCGAACTGCACCGTCTGAGACGAGAGGATGGGGCCGAGCCCGTCAAGGGGTTGGCCGATGCCATCGATGACCCGGCCAAGCAGACTCATGCCCACCGGGATGCCGTGATCTTCGGTGACGGGCACCACCCGGGCGCCGGGAATGACCCCCTTGAGCTGCTCGCTCGGCATCAAGAACAGGCGATCCCCGGCAAACCCCACCACCTCGGCCTCCAGGGCCCCATCCTGGGTATCGATGCGGCACAGGGAGCCGATGGCGGCGCGGCAGCCGATGGCTTCCAGGGTCAACCCCACCACCCGGGTGAGCTTGCCCGCCACCGGCGGTATGGGGGCCTGCTCGCGAACCCGGTAGCCTTTAAGCCGATCAAGAAGGGGTGCCGTCATGTCGCCTCCGACGATGAGTGCCTGATGATGCCGTCAGCAGGACGCTGCACGACGGGTTCGAACCGGGCCATGGCTCAGCTCGCGTTGTCACGCAGGAAATTGCGCAGCAGCTGATCGATGCGCCCACAGAGGGTGAGATCGATGCTGGAAAGCTCGGTGGCCAGTTGCAGATCGCCGGGGGAGAAGGTGGGCTCGCTTTGCAGCCGCCAGTGGCGCCTGGCGCACTCCTCGGCGCCAAAGGCGGCCTCTACCCGGGTCACGTCCTCCGGGTGCAGCATCAGGGTGACCCCCTGCTCGGCGGCAGGGAGCAGGGCCAACCCCTGCTTGAGGGCCTCCAGCAGCAGCGTGGGGGAGGTTTGCGCCTCATGGCGGATGAGGGCGCGGGCGAGCTGCTGCACCAGGGCGATGAGCTGCTGCTCCACCGCCTCGTCCATCTCGCCAAGGGGAGTGGCCAGGCGTGAGACCAGGGCTTGCCAGCGGGCTATCTCCAGCTCCACCTGCTCCCGCCCCATGGCGAGTCCCTCTTCCCTGCCCTGCTCCAGCCCGGCCTGGTGGCCCTGCTGCAAGCCTTCGAGCTTGCCCTCTTCCAGCCCCTTGGCAAAACCGGCCTCGCGCCCATCGCGCATCCCCTCTTCCCAGGCGGCCTGACGAATCGCCTCCACCTCTTCGGCGGTGATGCTGGGGGCGGGTTCTTCGGGTTGTTCTTCCGGCAGGGCCGCATCGGCCTGCTCCTGACGATACCAGTCAGGAGCCAGCCCCAGGGCATTGGTCTCGACCTCTGCTTCGGTCTCCATCTCTGGCCAGCCCCAGGTCTCAATCTGCGCCGTGTCGGACTCGGGCCTCAGATAGCCGCGCAGTTTGCTGTTCTTGTCATTCATGTGCCGAAGAGACTCCTATCGAGGGCCGGGTACAGGGGCCGACATCATCGCACATTCCATGGCCCATGGCTTAGAGGAACTCTTCGCCACCACCCGCCCCCAGCATGATCTCGCCCGCATCCGCCAGGCGGCGCGCGGTGGAGAGGATCTCCTTCTGGGCGGCTTCCACCTCGGAGACCCGGATCGGCCCCATGGCCTCGAGGTCGTCCGCCAGCATCTCGGCGGCCCGCTTGGACATGTTCTTGAATACTTTTTCCCGCATCTGGTCGTCCGACCCCTTGAGGGCCCGTTGCAGCAGATCCCCGGGCACTTCCCGCAGCAGGGTCTGGATGCCCCGATCGTCCACGTCGATGAGGTTTTCGAACACGAACATCAGATCCTGGATCTGCTGGCTCATCTCCTCGTCCGACTCGCGGATGGAGTCCATCAGTTGCCCTTCGATGTTGGTGTCCAGGTAGTTCATGATGTTGGCCGCCGCCTTCAGGCCGCCCATCTTGGCCGCCTGGGCACCGGCCGCACCGGCGAACTGTTTCTCCATGATGTCGTTGAGCTCCTGCAGCGCCGCCGGTTGCACCTCTTCGAGGTTGGCAATGCGCATCACCAGATCCAGGCGCACCTGCTCCGGGAACTGGCTCAGGATCTCGGCGGACTGCTCCGGCTCCAGATAGGAGAGGACGATGGTCTGGATCTGCGGGTGCTCGTTCTGGATGATGCTGGCCACCTGGCGGGCATCCATCCACTTGAGGGAGTCGAGGCCGCGGGCGCCTGACCCCAGGATGATCTGATCCACCAGGTTGCTGGCCTTGTCCTCCCCGAGCGCCGCCACCAGGGCCTTGCGCACGAAGTCTTCACTGCCGATGCCGATGTTGGTGTACTTCTGGATGTCGTCGATAAATTGACGATGCACCGCCGCCACCCGATCGTGGCTGAAATCCGACATGGAGGCCATGGACATGCCGAGCCGCTGCACCTGCTTGGGCTCGAGGTGACGGAAGATCTGGGCCGCGTCCTCCTCGTTGAGGCTCAGCATCAGCACCGCCGCCATCTCCATGCCCCCCATCTGATCCAGGATCAAACGCTGGCTTTCGGTGATGTCGTTGCCGGTGACCTGGCTTTTATTCTCTTCAGGCATCTTTGGTTACCCATTCTTTGATGACCTGGGCGGCCAGGTCAGGTTCGTTCGCTACCAGGGCGCGCACGGCCTTGAGCAGATCCTCGTCACGGTGCAGGTCAGGCAGCTTGAGCTGACCATCCCGCAGACCGAATACCGGTTCGGCCTCGGCCTGGGCGGCCAGCAGGCTCAGTTCGTCGTCGCCACCCAGCACGGTGTGGTTGTCGAAGTCCAGCTCCCCTTCCGGCTTGGCGTCCGGGTAGAGCAGGCGCTTGAGCATGGGCCGCACCACGGTGACGATGAGCACTATGATGACCAGCACGGAGGCGGCGATGCGCACCGCGCGCCAGAACCAGGGCTGCTCGTAGAGGGGGATGTCGGCCACGGTCTCGAGTTCCGGGCGGTTGAACGGAATGGCGACCACCTCCAGGGTATCCCCCCGGGTCACGTCAAAGCCCAGACCGCCGCTCAGTAGACGGCGCAGGGTATCGAGTTCGGCCTGGCTGCGGGCTTCCCGGGTCACGGCACCGTCGGCGCCGGGGATGGCCTTGTAATCCACCGCCACCGACACCGTCATGCGGCGAATGCCGCCCTGCTGGCGCCGGATGTGGCTGACGGTGGTGTCCAGTTCGAAGTTGCGGGTCGCTTCCTTGCGGGAACGGCCGGAAGAGGCGGTTCCTTCTGCGCCGGCTGCCTGCTCGGGAATGTTGGACGCAGCGGGCGGCTGGTTGGAGAGGGCGCCGGGTACCCCGCCGTTGCTGCCGCTGGCGCTGTTCTCTTCCATGGTCATTTCGGAGCGCACCGCCGGCAAGTCCGGGTTGTAGGTCTTGCGGGTCTGTTCCTGCTGGGAGAAGTCGAGGGAGAGATCCACCTCTGCCGTATAGTTGTCGGCCCCCAGCACCGGGATCAGGATGGCGTCAATTTTTTGTTTGTATTCGAGCTCCTGCTTCTGCTGCATCGCAAACTCCTTGCGGGTCTGGGCAGAGAGGGGATCCTGGGAACCGGAGTTGAGCAGGCGACCGTTCTGGTCGGTCACGGTGACGCGGGTCGGCTCCAGACCGTGAACGGCGGAGGCGACCATGTCGACGATGGAGTCCACCTCACCCTGGCCCAGGGCGTTGCCCTTGAGGCTCAGGACCACAGTCGCGCTGGGCTTGCGTTCGTTGCGGGCGAACACGTTGTCTTTCGGGATAGCCAGCAGCACCTGGGCCTTGGCGACGTTCTGGAACTGCTCGATGGCGCTCGCCAGCTGGCGCTCGCGGCTCAGTTTCAGGCGCTCGCTCTCCATGCGCTGGCTGACGCCGAAGCTGGAGTCCTTGAGCAGGATGGCTTCGCCGTCGTTGCTGGCGTCGCTGTTGTTGGCCAGACCGGCGCGGGTCAGGCGCAACCGGATGTCCGCATAGTTTTCAGCACTGACCAGCACGCTCTTGCCATCCACCTGATAGGGGATCTTCTGCTGATCCAGGTAATCCAGGGTGGAGACCAGCTCCTGGGTGGTGAAGGTGCCGAGGGGACGCATCTCCGGCTCCTTGCCCCACAAGAGGATGAAGACGGCGATGGCCAGACAGATGGTCAGCCCCAGGATCAGGGTGATCTGACGCAACACATCGGTGTTGGACAGGAAGCCCAGCGCCGAGCTCTTCTGCTCGTGCTCGTCGAGGGCGGCCGCCCCCTCGTTGTTGATCAGCAGATCGCCGTTTTGATCAGTTGCCACGGTTTATGTCCTTGTTGCTGACATGTTCATGATGCTCGGTCGCCATGGGCCCGAGTTACACCGGCATGTTCATGATGGTCTTGTAGGCATCGACCATCTTGTTGCGCACCTGCACCGTCGCCTCGAAGGCGATGGAGGATTTCTGGCCGGCGATCATCACCTGGGAGAGATCCACCGACTTGTCGCCGAGATCGAAGCGGGTACGCAGATCGTTGGCGGTGCCCTGCAACTCGTTGACGTTGTCCAGGGCCTGTTGCAGCATCTGGCCGAAATCCGAGCTGACCGGACGACCGGGCTGGGTCAACGGCGTGGCACCGGCTTCCACCTTGAGGGCCTGCATCTCTTGCATCAGGCTGCTTGCGCTAATTTCCATCTTCCCTTCCCAGACAAATCATTGACACTGACTGGCTTGAAGCAATAAAGGTGCCAACCAGAGTGGGATCTCGAGATCAGGGATAAAAGCGGGGCGCGATCAGGCCGGCGGGCACCGGCCATCCGGGGATCAGGTTGCCGATCCGGGGGGATCGCCCAGCAGCAGCCGCAGGTAACTCAGGTGCAGATCGTAGTGCTCGCCTGCAGGCAGCTTGGCCAGCACCTCGTCGCGCAGGTAGCGGGCCTTCTCCCCCGCCTGCTCGGGGGCCACCAGCCCCACGCTCACCAGCCTGGCGATGATGGCATGGGAAAGCGCCAGGCAGGCCTCGTCGGCCTCCCCCCAACCGAAGGATGCCCCCTGATCACCCTGTGTCAGGCAGGGTTCGAGCGGTGCCACCAGATCCCCCCAGACCCAGAACGCGGCCGGGATCCCCTCCTGCAGGCGCAGATAGATGCTCTGCTTGTCCCACTCCCGGCGGTGGGCAGCCATCCGCTCCTGTTCGGCCTCATGGGTCATCTTGCTCTCCTTGTCGCCGGACTCTGTACGGCGCCCATGAAAAAGAGGGCCCAAGGCCCTCTTTTTACTGCAAGTCCCGACAATTAAACAGAGTGCACCTCGATCTCCTCCAAGAAAAAACGAGTCAGATCGGCAGGGATCACTTGTTCAGGTCATCATCCAGCCAGTACTTGGAGCCCGAGATGTTGGCGTCCAGCAACAGCCCCTTCTCGCCAATCTGGTAGATGGCCATGCCCCCATTGTACTTAGCGGTGAGCTCGGCGCTCTCCTTGCCCGCCACGGCGCCCACCTCGGAGGTGGCTTCCCACCCCTTGCTGACGAAGGCATCGAACCTCGCCTTGTCCTCGAACAGGATCACCTGCTGGTAGAACTTGCCGCCGATCCCGGCCGCAAGACCGGCACCGAACATCTTCATGTAGGTGTGCTTGCCACTGGTGCGATTGACGGCCACCCCGGCCCCCTGATTGGTGTGGATCATCAGGGAGAACTTGCGCGAGTCGAACACCGCATAGCCATAAGCCTTGTCAAACAGCAACTTGGCCGAGGGCTGCTCGTTGAACAGCCGCACCAGGGCGGTATCGGCCATGGTATCGAGGGCGGTTCTCGCCTCCTCCGGGGTCTTGGGCTCGAGCATGGTGTCGAGCTTCTTGTCGGCGGCGGTCAGCCACTCCTTGCCGGTGGCCGCGCTCTCTGCCGTCCAGGCCCCCGCCTTGTTGTAGGCCTCGGCCCCCCAGCTGGACACCGACTCCCAGGTTTCCTTGGAAAAATCGGTGATCCCCTTCCACGCCTCCATGCTGGTATCGCTCACCGCGGTACCGAGTTCGGAGGCGGCCTCCTTCAGCTTTGCCCAGTCGGCCAGACCGGGGGTTGAGGCCAGCGCCAGCGCCAGTGCCGTGGCTATCACCAGGAATCGAATCTTCATTGTTTCCACCCTCTGTGATGAGTCGAAGGTCACAGTAGCAGATCTGGCGCCTGCCCGTTAAGGGCATCCCCCCGGCGCGGGTCAGACGCTGACGCGCAGGGGCTCAACGAAGCCGTTTGCCCTGACCGTCCACCACCTGCTCGCCATCCTCCTTGGCAAACGCCCCTTGCTGCGGGTCGGGCAGGATATCGAGCACCACCTCCGACGGGCGGCACAGCCGGGTGCCGAGGGGGGTGACCACGATGGGCCGGTTGATGAGGATGGGATGGGCCAGCATGGCGTCGATAAGCTCATCGTCGCTGAAACGCTCTTCCGCCAGCCCCAGCGCCTCGTAGGGGGGCACGTTCTTTCGCAGCAGATCGCGCACCGGCATGCCCATGGCGGCGATCAGGGCCACCAGCTCGTCGCGGGAGGGGGGCGTCTCCAGATAGTGGATGATGGTGGGCTCCACGCCGCTGTTGCGAATAAGCTCCAGGGTGTTGCGGGAGGTGCCGCACTCCGGGTTGTGATAGAGGGTGATTGCACTCATTTGCCTGTCTCTCATGACTCAAGTGAATAGAAATGGGTTAGCGGCCATCCGTTAGCGCCTTAGTCCCGCCTCGTACCAGGGTTTGCTGGCGTTGACCACGCGCACCACCAGCAGCATGACCGGCACCTCTATGAGCACCCCGACCACGGTGGCGAGCGCCGCGCCGGAATGAAAGCCGAACAGGCTGATGGCGGCGGCCACCGCCAGCTCGAAGAAGTTGGAGGCCCCGATCAGGGCGGAAGGGCAGGCCACCGAGTGCTTCTCCCCCACCTTGCGGTTGAGCCAGTAGGCGAGCCCTGAGTTGAACAGCACCTGGATCAGGATGGGCACCGCCAGGAGGGCGATGACCAGCGGCTGCTCGATGATGGCGTTGCCCTGGAAGGCGAACAGCAGCACCAGGGTGAGCAGCAGGGCCGCCACCGACCAGGGCTGGATGCGGGTCATGACGCCGTCAAAATGGGCCTGCCCCTTTCTCAGCAAGGCCTTGCGCAGCAGCTGGGCGAGGATGACGGGGATGACGATGTAGAGCACCACCGAGGTGAGCAGGGTATCCCAGGGCACGACTATGCTGGAGACCCCGAGCAGCAGCGCCACCAGCGGAGCAAAAGCAAACACCATGATGAGGTCGTTCACCGCCACCTGCGACAGGGTGAAGTAGGGATCGCCGTTGGTGAGGCGACTCCAGACAAACACCATGGCGGTGCAGGGGGCCGCTGCCAGCAGGATGAGACCCGCCACGTAGCTGTCCAGCTGATCCGCCGGCAGCCAGTCGGCAAACAGCACGCGGATGAAGAGCCAGCCGAGGAAGGCCATGGAGAAGGGCTTGACCAGCCAGTTGATGAAGAGGGTGACCCCAATCCCCTTGAGGTGCCCCCTCACCTGATGCAGGGCGCCAAAATCTATCTTGAGCAGCATGGGGATGATCATCACCCAGATAAGCAGCCCCACCGGCAGGTTGACCCTGGCCACCTCCATGGCGCCGATGGCCTTGAAGAGACTCGGCAACCCCTGCCCCAGACCAATGCCCACCAGGATGCAGAGGGCGACCCAGGCGGTCAGATAACGTTCAAAAAAGCCGATGGCAGGGGCTGCCTTGGCCTCACAGCTTGCAGACATGATGACTCCCGGTGCGATCCACGCTCGCACCCCAGGTTGAATAGATGAATGACACGGCACATGGGCATCGACAGCCCTGGCCCGTTACGACTCGCCGCAGCAGGGCGACGGCCCCTCGGCGCGGGAAGCGCTGCCGGGCCCGGCGGGCAGCAGGCCGCACGCCTCGGGATGACCGGCGCAGCACTCCTCGGTGAGGTAGGCGATCACTCCCAGCATCAGGGGGATGTTGGCGCGGTAGCGCAGAAAGCGCCCCTCCTGCTCCACCGACAGCAACCCGGCGTTGAGCATCCCCTTGAGGTGAAACGAGAGGGTATTGGGGGCGATGTCGAGCTCGCCGGCCAGCTCCCCCGCGACCCGCCCCTCCAGCCCGGCCTTGACCAGCAGCCGCCACACCTCGAGCCGGATCCCGGAAGCCAGCGATTCAAAGACCTTGGTGGCCGTCTCTTTGTTCATGGGTCTCCCCCCTTGGATGCTTTATTTCAACTATACAAGAATTATTGAAATGATCAAAGCGTCACCACCGAGCCCACATCGCGACGGGACGGGCCGCCAGAGGCGCCGCCCCGGCCATGTCGTGCCCGCCAGCGGCCTCATGTCAGTCATACGGCTAATATCTGGCCTCTCTTTATAAGGCACTCTTATGACCTTACCCCGGACAATCCTCCCGTTGGCCGCCCCGCTCACTGCGGCGCCCTGCCCCGCCGCAAAGCCGCAATGCCGCAGAACAACCCCCGGCGCCGGATGCACCAAAAGGCGATGAAACGAGAGGGCCCCAGGGCCCCGCCATCAGATGACGGGGCCTGGGGAATCCGGGGGAAGCCGGGGAGGAGAGAGAGGCGCAATCAGGTGATCACGGGATCCCGATATTGCCGATGGATGGCACAAAACGCCTCCCGGCTTTGCAGCGCCGCCGCGACGCAGACAGGGTCGAACTGGCTGCCGGCATGGGTCTTGAGGTACTCGAAGGCCGTTTCGAGGGGCCAGGCCTGCTTGTAGGGGCGCTCGCTGGTGAGGGCGTCAAACACATCTGCCACCGCAACGATGCGGGCCTCCAGGGGGATCGCCTCCCCCGCCAGTCCTTCCGGGTAGCCCTGACCGTCGAAACGCTCGTGGTGGTAGGCAATGATGTTCTTCAGCATGTCGGTGTGATGGATGCCGTCGAGGCCGAACTCGCGGATCATCAGGGCGATCATCTCCCTCCCCTTGAAGGGGTGGGTCTTCATCACCCCGTACTCCTCGGCCGTGAGCTTGCCCGGCTTGAGCAGGATGGCGTCGGGCACCGCAATCTTGCCGATATCGTGCAGCTCGGAAAAAAGGTGAATGAACTCCACCTCCTCGTCACTCAAGGGGTAATGGGCCGCCACCTCCCGGGCGATGAGCCGCGAATAGGCCGACATGCGGTGCAGGTGATTGGCGGTCTCCTCGTCCCGGTAGCGGCTGAACTCCCGCACCGTGGTCAGGGCCCCGTTCAGGGTCTGGATGGAGAAGAACTCCACCGCGATGATGGCCGCCAGGATCTGGGCATAGGCCGCCAGCTCACCGCAAATAGCGCCATCGAAGTAACCGGGCTCTTTGGCATCGCAAAACAGAAAGCCGAACAAGCGACTGTTGAGCAGCAGCGGCTCGGTATAGCTCGACGCGTAACCGGCCGCCAGCACTTTTCGGCTGTGCTCGGAGGGGGAGCCCAGCAGGGAATCCAGGGTGTCGAGCACCCTGGGCCGCTGGTGCTCGGCCAGGTAGCGCAGGGAAGGCACCTCGCTCAGCCTGACCTCGTACTGCAACAGCGGCGAGCCCCCGTCCGTGCTGTGGGCAAAGGTCTTGAGCTGGTCCGTCTGCGGGTCGTAGATGGCGATCGCTACCCGGCTCAACTTGTCAAAGCGCTGCCTGAGGGGGGCGTGCACGTTCTGCACTTTCTCACCAAATGAACTCTCCATCCCGCACATCCTTCTGATAGGCCTGTTGGGAGTATAGTGACACCCGTTTTGCCCCTCCTGCCAAATGGTGACGGCGCACAGGGATCGTGATCCCGCCCGCACTGGCGACGGTCCCCTCCCTGCCCGTGGTCATGTCACGCCGCCCCACCCCGCTTCCCCGGGCAAAGAGATTGTTCGCTTCCGACGTGTCGGCTGTATAGTTTTTGGTTAGCCATTCCGGTAAAATCCGCGCCCTTGAATAAGAGCCACCTAAGAGTGATTGAGCGATGTCCAACACAAAACAGGCCCCCAAAGTAGGATTCGTCTCCTTGGGTTGCCCCAAAAACCTGGTCGATTCCGAACGCATCCTGACCCAGCTGCGTACCGAAGGGTACGACGTGGTGCCCAGCTATGACGATGCGGAGCTGGTGGTGGTCAACACCTGCGGCTTCATCGACAGCGCGGTGCAGGAGTCCCTGGAAGCCATCGGTGAAGCCCTGGCCGAGAACGGCAAGGTGATCGTCACCGGCTGCCTCGGCGCCAAAGAGAACCAGATCCGCGAGATCCACCCCAAGGTGCTCGAGATCACCGGTCCCCACGCCTATGAAGAGGTGCTGGGCCACGTCCACAAATACGTGGAAAAACCCACCCACAACCCCTTCACCAGCCTGGTGCCGGCCCAGGGCGTCAAGCTGACCCCGCGCCACTACGCCTATCTCAAGATTTCCGAAGGCTGCAACCACCGCTGCACCTTCTGCATCATTCCCTCCATGCGCGGGGATCTGGTGAGCCGCCCCATCGGCGAAGTACTAGCCGAGGCCAAGCGCCTGAAAGAGGCCGGCGTGAAGGAGATCCTGGTGATCTCCCAGGACACCTCCGCCTACGGCGTGGACGTCAAGCACCGCACCGGTTTCTACGACGGCATGCCGGTCAAGACCAGCATGGTGGCCCTGTGCGAAGAGCTGGCCAAGCTCGGCATGTGGGTGCGCCTGCACTACGTCTACCCGTACCCGCACGTGGATGACGTCATCCCCCTGATGCGCGACGGCAAAATCCTCCCCTACCTCGACATCCCGCTGCAGCACGCCAGCCCGCGCATCCTCAAATTGATGAAGCGCCCCGGCTCCGTCGAGCGCACCCTGGAGCGCATCCAGAAGTGGCGCGAGATCTGCCCCGAGATCACCCTGCGCTCCACCTTCATCGTCGGCTTCCCCGGCGAGACCGAAGAAGAGTTCCAGATGCTGCTGGACTTCATCGACAAGGCGGAGCTGGACAGGGTTGGCTGCTTCAAATACAGCCCGGTCGAGGGGGCCAAGGCCAACGAGCTGCCGGATCCGGTGCCAGCCGAGGTGCAGGAAGAACGCTTCCAGCGCTTCATGGAGCTGCAACAGCAGGTCTCCATCCGCAAGCTGGCCCGTAAAGTGGGCAAAGAGATGCTGGTGCTGATCGACGAGGTGGACGAAGAGGGCGCCACCGGCCGCTCCGCCGCCGATGCCCCCGAGATCGACGGCCTGGTCTACCTGAACGGTGAAACCGGCCTCAAGCCCGGCGACATGGTCAAGGTCCGCATCGACGAAGCGGACGAGTACGACCTCTGGGCCAGCCTGGTGGAATAATCACGCCACTCCCCCTCAAAGCCAGTCGGTCTCACCGACTGGCTTTTTTAATGTCCGCCGCCCGTCAGGCTCTTGCATGCCCCCATGTCATCCCCTGTCCCACCCCTCATCACCGGTCTCCCTCCCCTCCCTCTTTTCGCACGCGCCCGTGAACCAGCGCACACTTCTCTCCTGCCACATGAGCCGCTTGTTTCCTGCACAAAAATAAGCCGTGTCAACGGGGAAAAAACGAGCACGATCCAGCTCACATTATCGTTGCCACAGGGAGTGGCAAGGAGACTTTTTACTTTGTGAGAATTAACGCAACTTTATAATTTAAAAGGATTTAAAATGCATTTTGACGATAATGACGTACGCCGTGCAATTTTTACGATATCGACGAAATGAAGGGTTGTTGTTTTCCTGTTAATTCTGCTTTTCTAAGGGCGTTGGACGACACAACTACAAGGGTGCAAAACCTGACCAACAGCGAGGGCCGGTATCCAAGCATGCGATGTCGGTGCTCCATTCCAAAACCATGGAAGACCAATAAGAAAGGAAAAAATATGCTTGCCAAAGTATCCAAAATCGCAACCTCAGTCATGCTGGGAACTCTGCTTGCCGGTGCCACCGGCACAGCCATGGCCGCCGACAACAAGACGGTGCTGACACTGGTTGCCCAGCAGGAAACCGCATGGGTCAAGAACTTCAACCCCTTCCTGCAAGCGGGTCTGCTCCACACCACCCGTCACTTCATCTATGAGCCGCTGGTGATCTTCAACGATATGCAGGGTGGCAAACCCGTCTATCGTCTGGCCACCCACTACGCCTTCAGCGATGATCTGAAATCCGTCACCTTCGACCTGCGCGAAGGGGTCAAGTGGTCCGATGGTGAAGCCTTCACCGCCGACGACATCCTCTTCTCCTTCAACCTGGTCAAGGCCAACAAGGCGCTGGACGAGCGCTCCATCTGGACCCAGATCAAGGGTGTCGAGAAGCTGGGTGACCACAAGGTCAAATTCGACCTGGCCGAGATCAACACCAACGTGGTGAACGACTTGGTGCTGGTGCCCATCGTGCCGGAACACCAGTGGAAGTCGGTGAAAGACCCGGTGGCCTTCACCAACGACAAGCCGGTCGGGACCGGTCCCTTCACCGAAGTGGACAACTTCTCCGCCCAGCTCTACACCCAGTGCCGCAACCCGCACTACTGGGACAACGCCAGCCTCTCCATCGACTGCCTGCGCATGCCGCAGATGGCCACCAACGACCAGGTACTGGCCGCCGTGATGAAGGGTGACGTGGATTGGTTCGGCTCCTTCGTGCCGGACATCGAGCGTCTCTACGTCGGCAACGATCCCAAGAACAACAAGTATTGGTTCCCCGCCTCCGGCACAGTGGCGTTCAACGTCAACTTCCAGAGCAAGAACCCGGGCAACCACGAAGCCTTCAACGACATCAACTTCCGCCGCGCCTTCTCCATGGCCATGGACCGCCAGTCCATGGTGGACATCGCGGGCTACGGCTACCCCACCGTCAACGAGTACCCGTCAGGGCTTGGCAAGGCATTCGCCTCCTGGGACAACCCGGACGTCGAGAAGAAGTACGGCAAGTACAACAAGTTCGACCTGGAAGGGGCCAAGGCCCTGCTGAAACAGGCGGGCTACAAGGACTGTGACGGCGACAAGTTCCTCGACACCCCGAGCTGCAAGAAGATCGAGTTCAAGGTGCTGGTACCGAACGGCTGGACCGACTGGGTCAACACCGTCCAGATCGGGGTCGAAGGCCTGCAGGCCCTGGGCCTGAACGCCAAGACCGCCACCCCGGAAGCCACCGTCTGGACCGAGTCCCTGATCACCGGTGACTTCGACGTCGCCCTGCAGGGTTACTTTGCCGGTGCCAACCCGCACAAGTACTTCGAGACCGCCTTCCACTCCCGCAACATGGGTGAGCGCGGCAACCGCTTCGCGGCGCCCCGCTACAAGGATCCCGAACTCGACAAGCTGATCGACGACTTCACCCAGACCGCCGATGCGGCCAAGCAGAAGGAGATCATGTTCGCCATCCAGGAGCGTGTCGGGGCCAACCAGACCATCATCCCGGTGTTCAACAACCCGACCTGGTACGAATACAGCACCAAGCGCTTCAACGGCTGGTTCAGTGCCGACAACCCGGTCGCCAAGCCGCAGGTTCACCCGGACACCCCGGAGCGTCTGCTGCACGTGCTGTCACTCAAGCCAAACAGCTAATCACCCCGGCCCCCTGCGGGGGGCCCTCTTCCCCGCCATGTCTTCCATCCCCCGCACCTGCCGGGGTTGGGGGAGCTTTGCCCGGCGCGGGGCAGGCTTGCAGTAAAAGGTATCACCATGGGATTTATACTTAGACGCTTCTCCTTCTATCTGGTCGCCTTCCTGGTGGCCGCCACCATCAACTTCCTGCTACCCAGAGCCATGCCGGGGGACCCCGTCTCCGTCATGTTTGCCCGGGCCGGCGCCATGATGGAACCCGCCGCGCTGGAAGCCCTCAAAGCCACCTTCGGTTTCGTGGACGGCCCCATCGGCACCCAGTTTCTCACCTATGTGAAGAGCGTCTTCACCTGGGATCTCGGCACCTCGGTGCGCTACTACCCCCAACCGGTTGCCGACGTCCTCGGCCGCGCCATCGGCTGGACCCTGTTTCTGGTGGGCACCTCCACCATTCTGAGCTTCTCCATCGGCTCCATCGTCGGCATCTTCGCCGCCTGGTACCGGGGCGGACGCATGGACAGCATCCTCTCCCCGCTCACCCTGGTGATGCAGGCCATCCCCCCCGTGGTGGTCTCCCTGCTCGCCCTCTTCCTGTTCGGCGTGAGCCTCGGCTGGCTGCCCATCGGCTACGCCTACAGCCCCGAGATCCCCGCCGATTTTGGCTGGGAACACATCAAGAGCATCCTGCTGCACGCCATCATGCCGGTGGGCACCCTGGCCGCGGTGCAGGTAGGGGGCTTTCTCATCACCATGCGCAACAACATGATCAACCTCCTGGGCGAGGACTACATCACCATGGCCAAGGCCAAGGGGCTCTCCAGCAACCGGGTGATCTTCAACTACGGCGCCCGCAACGCCGTGCTGCCCAGCGTCACCGCCCTCTCCATGGCGCTCGGTTTCGTCATCGGCGGATCCCTCATCACCGAGGTAATCTTCAACTACCCCGGTCTGGGACTGACCCTCTATCAGGGCATCCTGGCACGTGACTACCCCCTCATCCAGGGGCAACTGCTCATCATGACCATCACCATGCTCAGCTTCAATTTCCTGGCGGACGTGCTCTACGTCTTCCTGGATCCCCGTCTGCGTACAGGAGGCAAATAAGATGCGTATGCCGACTATCTTGAAAATCCTGCTGGGCAACAAGAAGGCCGCCTTCGGCCTCGCCATCGTGGTCACCTTCGTGCTGATGGCCCTGTTCGCCCCGCTGCTCGCCAGCAACGAACCCACCAAGCGGGTCGCCCGCCCCCACCAGCCCCCCAGCGTGGAGCTGGTGATGGGTTCCAACCGCATGGGCCACGATCTCTGGGCCCAGTTCACCAACGGCGCCCGCATCTCCCTGATGGTGGGCTTCGGGGCAGGCCTGCTGGTGTGCGCCCTGGCCATCACGGTGGGCATCACCGCCGGCTACTTCGGCGGCGTGGTGGACGAGTGCCTCACCTTCCTGATGAACGTGGTGCTGGTGATCCCGAACCTCCCCCTGTTGCTGGTGCTGGCAAGCTTCATCGGAGAGGCCTCCCCCATGGTGATCGCCCTCATCATAGGGTTGACCTCCTGGGCCTATGGTGCCCGGGTCATCCGCGCCCAGACCCTGGCCCTGCGGGAAAAGGAGTTCGTCATCGCCGCCGAGGTGCTGGGTGAACCGGCCTGGCGCATCATCCTGGTGGAGATACTGCCGAACCTCATCTCCATCATCGGGGTGAGCTTCATCGGGTCCATCATCTACGCCATCGTCACCGAGGCGACCCTGGAGTTCCTGGGGCTCGGCGACCCGACCGTGGTCAGCTGGGGCATCATGCTCTACAACGCCCAGACCTCGAGCGCCATCCTGGTGGGCGCCTGGTGGGAGATCCTGGCCCCCTGCTTCGCCATCGCCACCCTGGGGGCGGGCCTCGCCATGCTCAACTTCGCCATCGACGAAATTGCCAACCCGCAGCTTCGTTCCCACAAGGGCCTGCGTCGCTGGAAGCAGCTTGCCACTCCCATCACTGCTCAGGAGAAGACAGCATGACCATGCAACAACCCCTGCTGTCGGTGCGCCAGCTCTGCGTCGACTACATCACCGAGAGCGGCGACGTGCGCGCCGTCAATTCGGTCAGCTTTGACATCATGCCGGGTGAGGTGTTCGGCCTCGCCGGCGAGTCCGGCTGCGGCAAGTCCACGGTCGCCTTCTCTGTGGCCAGGCTGCACAAGCCGCCCGCCTACATCAGCGGCGGCGAGATCCTGTTCAAGGGAGAGAACATCCTCGGCTTCGATGACGAGCGGTTGCGCAGCTACCGCTGGCGCCAGGCGAGCGTGGTGTTCCAGTCCGCCATGAATGCGCTCAACCCCGTGCTGCGCATGGAGGAGCAGTTCTGCGACGTGCTCTTGGCCCACAACCCCGGCATGACCCGCTATGAGGCGATCAAGCGCGCCCAGGAGCTGCTGGAGATCGTCGACATCCACCCGAGCCGGCTCAAGGACTACCCGCACCAGTTCTCCGGCGGCATGCGCCAGCGGCTGGTGATCGCCATCGCCATGGCCCTCAACCCCGAGCTGCTCATCATGGACGAACCCACTACGGCGCTCGATGTGGTGGTGCAGCGGGAGATCCTGCAGAAGGTCTATGCACTGAAAGAGAAGTTCAACTTCTCCATCCTCTTCATTACCCATGACCTCTCCTTGATGGTCGAATTTTGCGATCGCATCGGCATCATGTACGCGGGGGAACTGGTGGAGGTGGCGCCGGCCAAAGCGATCCTGACCGCGCCCCTGCACCCCTACACCCGGGGCCTTGGCAACTCCTTCCCCCCCCTGCAAGGGCCCAAGACCGTGCTGGAGGGGATCCCTGGCAGCCCACTCAATCTGCTGGAGGTGCCGGTGGGCTGCCGCTTTCAGGCACGCTGCGCCAAGGTGCACGAGCGCTGCCGCCAGGAATACACCCGGCTGGCCGAGATCCGGCCCGGCCAACAGGCTGCCTGCCACCTTCATGAGGCAGCAGAGGAACAACCGGATCTTCCGATCCATCTGGACAAGGCCGCAGGCTGTTAAGGATGTCTGTCATGCAAATCGCCCAAACCGACGCGCCCATCATCGAGGTCCAGCACCTTTACAAGGACTTCGCCGTCAACTCCAACGCCATCAAGAGCGGCAAGATGCGGGCGCTGTCCGACATCACCTTCAACCTGCACCGGGGCCGCGCCCTGGCAGTGGTGGGGGAATCCGGCTCCGGCAAGAGCACCATCGCCAAGATCATCGCCAAGATGTACAAGCTCTCCAACGGCCGCATCCTCTACCGTGGCCGCGACCTCGAGGAGTTCAACAAGGGCACCGCCCTGCTGGACTATCGCCAGAGCGTGCAGATGGTGTGGCAGGATCCGTTCGGTTCACTGAATCCGACCCACACCATCTACCACCACATCGCCCGCCCCCTGCTGCTGCACAGCAAGGTGAGTGACAAGCGGGATCTGCCCGACATGGTCTATGGCCTCCTTGAAAAGGTGGGGCTGACTCCCGCCAAGGCGACCGCGGCCAAGTACCCACACCAGCTCTCCGGCGGCCAGCGCCAGCGGGTCAACATCGCCCGCAACCTGGCGGTGGAGGCGGAAGTGGTGCTAGCGGACGAGCCCACCTCCATGCTCGACGTCTCCATTCGCATCGGCATCCTCAACCTGATGGAGCAGATGAAGAACGAGCTCGGCATCTCCATGCTCTACATCACCCACGACATCGCCACCGCCCGCTACGTGGCGGAAGATCTGGCGGTGATGTACGTGGGTCACATGGTGGAGTGGGGAGAGGTGGACGAGATCCTGCACCACCCCCAGCACCCCTACACCCAGTTGCTCATCTCGGCGGTGCCGGATCCCGAGAAGAGCATCCACGCCGAGCTGGAGGGAGGCCGCAAGGGGGAGATCCCGCTCTGGACCCCGGAATCCCGTGGCTGTCCCTTTGCCGGGCGCTGCCATCAGGCCATGCCCCGCTGCAAGGAGAGCCTGCCCCCGGTGACCCGGCTCGCCGACAACCACTTCGTGCGCTGCTACCTCCACGAACAGGGGTAAGCAGGCCCGCGGCCGTGCGCCGTCGCCCGGCCATGCCTCGCGTCGGGGCCGCAAGGCCCCGCAATGAGCCTCGCCCGCCAGGGGCGAGCCTTCGGAGTAAGACCTTGATGGAACTTTTGATCAACCAGGTGGGTTACGAATGTCACGGGGAGAAGAGCGCCCTGCTGCAGTGCGGCGCCGACCTCGATATCCGCGGCCACGTCAGGTTGCTGCGCCAGCAGGACGACCACCTTTTGCTGGAGACGCCGCTGGTGGCGGCGGGATGCGTCCCCGGCTGGCAGGGGCGCCACTACTGGCGGGCCGATTTCTCCGCCTTCACCGAGCCCGGCCACTACCGGCTGGAGGCCGTCGTGACCACGGAAGCGCAGGAGCGCCTGGTGCGCTCCACCCCCTTTGCCATCGACCGGGGGCTGCTGGCGCGCCGCTGCCTCTCCGATGTCATCCACTACTTCAAGGGACAACGCGCCAGCGGCACCTTCGACCGGGCGGACCGCAGGGCACGCCTCTTTGGCACCGATCAGCGCCGGGACGTACATGGCGGCTGGTTCGACGCCAGCGGCGACATGAGCAAGTACCTGAGTCACCTATCCTACGCCAACTACCTCAATCCCCAGCAGACCCCCATGGTGGTCTGGTCCCTGCTCAAGTGCAGGGAACTCCTGGCGACACGTCGCGATATCGACGGGATGAACCTGTGTAAACGGCTCAATGACGAGGGGCTGCACGGGGCAGATTTTCTCTGCCGGATGCAGGACGAGAGCGGCTTTTTCTACATGACCCTGTTCGACAAGTGGAGCAAGGATCCCGAGCAGCGGGAGCTGTGCGCCTATTCGACCCAGCAGGGGATCAAGTCCGCCCACTGGCAGGCGGGCTTTCGCCAGGGGGGTGGCATGGCCATCGCCGCCCTTGCCCGCGCCGCCCGGGAACCGAGTGGCGGCGACCTTGACACAAGCCAGTACGCCGACGCGGCCAGACGCGGCTACCTGCACCTGCGCGAGCACAACCTCGCCTACCTGGACGACGGGGTCGAGAACATCATCGACGACTACTGCGCCCTGCTGGCGGCGGTCGAGCTCACCAGAACGCTGGGCGCCGAGTGGCTCGCCGAGGCGCGGGATCGGGCCGGCCGGCTGTGCGCCCGCCAGCGCGCCCACCCCGATCTCGGCCACCATTGGGCCGCCAACGACGATGGCTCTCGCCCCTACTACCACGCCGCCGAGGCGGGCCTGCCGGTGCTGGCGCTGCTGGAGTATCTCGCCATCGAGCCGGATCCGGCGCGCCAGTGGGCGGCCCGGACCGTCGCCGAGCAGGCCCTGGCGGCCGAGCTGGCCCTCGCGGCCCGGGCAGGCAATCCCTTCGCCCTCGCCCGCCAGTATGTGAAAGGGGTCGATGAGGCGCCCCGGGTGAGCTTCTTTATGCCCCATCACAACGAGTCGGGTTACTGGTGGCAGGGGGAGAACGCCCGGCTGGCATCGCTCGCCACCATGGCGTTTGCTGCCGCACAGCACCTGCCCGGGCAGAGCGCACTGCTGCGCACCTTCGGCCAGCAGCAGCTCGACTGGATCCTGGGGAAAAACCCCTTCAACGCCTGCATGCTGGCGGGTCAGGGCATCAACAACCCGGAATACACCGCCGGCTACCCCAATGCACAGGGGGGGATCTGCAACGGCATCACCGCCGGCTTCAATGACGAAAATGACGTGGCCTTTATTCCAGAGGCGTACAAGGATCGGCTGGATCAGAACTGGCGCTGGGGGGAGCAATGGATCCCGCACGCCGCCTGGTTCGCCCTGGCCATCACCTGGCAGAGCGCACAAGGAGGCCACCATGATTGAGAGCGGTTCACACATCACTGGCACCGGGGAGAGCCCTGGATCCTCCATACCGCCAGCCAGGTTTACCCTGGCCATCACCTGGCAAAGCGCGCAGGGAGGCCCCCATGATTGAGTTCTGGGTCGGGGTGGACGGCGGCGGCACCCACACCCGGGCCCGCATTCGCAACAACGCAGGCAAGCTGCTCGGCGAGGGGCGCGCCGCCGGCTCCAATCTGGAGCTGGGCATCGCCCTCGCCCACGGCCATGTGCTGGCTGCCATCGATCAGGCCCGCATCGACGCGGGTCTGCCCAGGGAGAGCGAACAGCGGATGGGAGTCGGGCTCGCACTCGCCTCCGCCGAGCTCGCCGACTGCTACCACGCCATGCTGACCATGCCCTTCCCGTTTGCGCGGGTGAAGCTCACCTCCGATGCCTTTGGTGCCTGCCTCGGCGCCTTCGACGGCCAGGAGGGGGCCATCCTGATCGCGGGCACCGGCTCGGCGGGGCTCATCTACCGGGAGGGACGCCTTCGCACCTGCTCGGGTCGCGGATTCCCCGTCTCGGATCTCGGCAGCGGCGCCTGGCTCGGGCTGCGCGCCATCCAGCAATCCCTGCTCTGCCACGACGGCATCCTGCCCCCCAGCACCCTGGCGGTGCGCCTGATGGATCACTTCAAGCGAGATCAGGCCGAGGTGGTGCGCTGGGCTGCGCGCGCCATCCCGGCCGACTATGGCCGCTTCGCCCCCTGGGTGTTCGATGCCGCGAGCGACGGGGACGATCTCGCCACCGCCCTGCTGGATGAGACCTGTGCCCAGCTCGGCATGCTGCTGGAGGGCATGACCCAGCTCGGGGCAGACCGGATCGCCCTGCTGGGCGGCATCGGCACGCGCCTCGCCCCCCGTCTGGGCCACTTCCATCTGGTCGCCCCCAAGCGCGACGCGCTGGAGGGGGCCATCCTGTTTGCCAGGACGGAGGCGCTGCCATGTCTGCATCCCTGAGCCTGGCCGGGCCGACAACACCTGCGGGACAGGTTCCCGTTTCCTTCACCCCATCAGAGGAATTCCCATGTCCGCACCCCTGATCCACACCCGGGTCGATCACCGTGACGGTGACGATGTCTGGTTTCGCTTCACCCTGAGCCAACTGCCAGCAGCCCCCTGGAAACTCCACTTCTGCCTCGCCCGCCAGATCGATCCCCACTCGATCGAAGGGGGCACCCTGGAGCGTCAGAGCGGCAGTTACAAGGTCATGGTGCCCCATGAGGGGGTGAGCGAGCTGCTCTTCTGTTGTCGCAACACCCCGCTCAAGCATGACTCCGATATGCCCAAGGGTTTCTTCCTGAGCCTGGAGAGCAAGGGACAGCTGCAACCCCTGGTGCTGGAGGGGGAAGACCTTGGCCTGACCAACCCGCCCTCCCCGGGCCCCGACCTGCCACAGGTGGAGGCCGTCAATGGCCTCGTGCCCCAGCCCGCCCACCTGATTTATACAGAAGGCAACTTCCGGCTGGCCGAGCGGGCCCACGTCGACGGCCCCGTTCCCCTCGCCTCCCTGCTAGCCCATTTCAACGAGCTGACAGGCCTGGCCCTGACCCAGGATCACGATGCGGAGATCCACCTCGTCGAGGCGACACTTCCCCCCGAGGGGTATGAGCTCACCATCACCCCTGAGGAGATCGTCATCCGGGCCGCCGGCGAGGCGGGCTGGCGACACGGGCTGGTGAGCCTGGCCCAGTGGGCGCTGCAACACGGAGAGAGCCTGCCCTGCCTGACGGTGCGGGATGCACCGCGCTTCGGTTTTCGCGGCATCTTCCTCGACTGTGCCCGCCACTTCCACTCCATCGCCACCCTCAAGCGCCTGCTCAAGCAGATGAGCCTCTACAAGTTCAACCGCTTCCACTGGCACCTCACCGATGACGAGGGGTGGCGCCTTGAGATCAAGGCCTTCCCCCAGCTGACCGCCGTGGGTGCCTGGCGCGGCCATGGCCTGGCGGTGGGGCCCCAGCTGAGCGGCGGCCCCGACCCTTATGGCGGTTACTACACCCAGAGCGAGGTGCGCGAGCTGGTCGCCTACGCCGCCGGGCTTGGCATCACCATCATTCCGGAAATAGACATCCCGGGGCACTGTCACGCCGCCATCAAGGCGCTGCCCGAGCTGCTGGTGGAAGAGGCAGACCGCTCCCGCTACCTCTCGGTGCAATATTTCGACGACAACGTGCTCAACCCGGCCCTGCCCGGCACCTACCGGTTCCTGGACGCCGTGATGGACGAGGTGTGCGATCTCTTCCCCGGGAGTCAGGTTCACATGGGGGGGGACGAAGTGCCCACCGGCGTCTGGACCGACAGTCCCGCCTGCCAGCAGCTGATGGCCGAGCAAGGGTATCAGGATTGCCGCGAGCTGCAGGGCCACCTGCTGCGCCACTGCCAGCACTACCTGGCTGGCAAGGGCAAACAGATGCTGGGGTGGGAAGAGATACTGCACGGTGACAAGGTGAGCCGGGAGGCCACCGTCTTCGCCTGGACCAGCTTCCAGGCCGGCCTGGACGCCGCCGCATCCGGTTACCCCGTGGTGATGGCGCCTGCCCAGCACCTCTATCTGGATCTCGCCTGGAGTCAGGACATCCACGAGCCGGGACTCTACTGGGCGGGTACCCTCAACCTGGCGCAGGTGCATGCATGCGATCCTGCCCCGGCCGATTTCCATGCCAACGATAACATCCTGGGGGTGCTGAGCCCCTTGTGGTCGGAACTGATCACCTCTCGCGATCGTCTCGACTACATGTTGTTCCCGCGCATGCTGGCCACGGCAGAGGTGGCCTGGAGCACTCCCGCCCGCAAGGTGTGGGAGCACTTCGTCGCCCGTCTGCCCGGCCAGCTGCACATCCTCGACCAGTTGCAAGTGCGTTACCGGGTGCCACAGAGGTAGTGTTATCTTTTTCTTTTCGGCGACCTTTTGGTCGCCGTTTTTTTACCCATCGACAACAAAAACCCAACCTAGCCCCTACTTTTCATCTGCCTTTGTTGGCAAAATAAGGCCCCCGATGAAACCAGACAGGGGATGCATCTCCCTGCGGTTCCGCCACAATAACAATCAGCAAACAGATCGGAGCTTACCCTTATGGCCCGCAAACACGCCCAGGTCGTGGACAGTGAAGTGGAATTTCCCGCCGACGTGCAACTCGTCTCCACCACGGATCTGCGCGGCGTCATTACCTACGCCAACCCCGCCTTCTGCCGCATCGCCGGTTACCAGGTCGATGAACTGGTCGGCCACAACCACAACCTGGTTCGCCACCCCGACATGCCCAAGGCCGCCTTCGCCGATCTCTGGGATCGCCTCAAGGAGGGCAACCCCTGGCGGGGAGTGGTGAAAAACCGCTGCAAGGATGGCCGCTATTACTGGGTCGACGCCTACGTCACCCCCATCTACGAGCACGGCAAGATAAGCGGCTACCAGTCGGTGCGCTGCAAGCCCGACCCCCAGCTCAAGCAGGCTGCCGCCCAGGCCTATCAGGCCCTGCTTTCGGCCGAGCAACGGGGCACCCCGGCCCGCCCCTCGCTGCGCCGTTTCAGGCCGCTGATGCTCGGCCTGCCGCTGCTGGCGCTGCTGGTCTGGGCCGCCCTCACCCAGGGCCCCCTCACCGCGCTGCTGATGCTGCTCCCCCCCCTCGCCATCGCGGGCGCCTACTGGCGCGAGCTCATCGCCCTGCCCCGCTATCTCAGGCAGCTCGGTCAGCAATATGACAGCCTGACCCGGCTGGTCTATTCGGGGGATGCCCCGGGTGCCATCGCCGATTTTCACCTGAAGATGCTGCAAGCCCGGATCCGCACCGTGCTGGGGCGGGTCGACGATGCCACCCATCCGCTTCAGGCCCTGGCAACCGATCTGCAAGACTCCTCACACCGCGCCTTCCTCGACATCAACGAGCAGGATGCCCAGACCCAGCAGATGGCGGCCGCCATGACCCAGATGGCCAGCACCGCCCACGAGATTGCCCGCAACATCCAGGACACCAACGGCCAGGTGACCGAGGCGCGCAGCAGTTGCCAGAGCACGGTGGAACAGCTGGATCAGACCCAGCAGCAGATGACCAGGCTGGCCAGCCAGGCGGAGCAGGCCTTCCACTCCGCGGTGGAGCTCGCCAGCGAGTCGGAGCGCATTGGCAGCGTGATGGGTGAAATCCAGGGCATCGCCGAGCAGACCAACCTGCTGGCCCTCAACGCCGCCATCGAAGCCGCCCGTGCTGGCGAGCAAGGGCGCGGCTTTGCGGTGGTGGCGGACGAGGTGCGCACCCTGTCGACCCGAACCCACAAGGCGACCGAGCAGATCCAGGGCAGCATCAGCCAGATCCAGCACACCCTGGAGCGCTGGCAGGGCATGATGCAGGACAACCTGGCCCAGACCCGGGAATGTGTCGAGATGACCCGCCAGGGATCAGGCAACCTGCACCTGGTGCTGGGGGAAATCGATCAGGTGACCGAATTCTCCACCCAGATCGCCGCCGCCGCGGAGCAGCAGCAGGTGGTGGTGGAGGAGATCAGCCGCAACATCCACCAGATCTCCGAATACTCCCGCGCCAACAGCCAGAAGATCCAGGCGGTGGACGACTCCAGCCAGGAGCTGCTCAGGCGGGCCCGCGAGCTCAGGGGACTGAGCCAGACCTTCGGCTGACAGATTGCAAGCCCCATGACAGAAGCGCCACAATGGCGCTTCTGCTGTTTTTGACGAGCCATCATCATGAGAACGAACGCGACCCCCCTGGACAAGACGGCCCGCATCGAGGCGATCCTGGCCCTGATCCCCCCCGGCCGTGTGGTGAGCTACGGCCAGGTGGCGGATCTCGCGGGCCTGCCCGGACGGGCACGACTGGTGGGCAAGGTGTTGCGGGAAACCGACAAGGTGCTGCCCTGGCATCGGGTGCTGGGGGCGGCAGGCACCATTTCGCTGCCAAAAGGATCCGCAGGCTTTGATAAGCAAGCGGGGCTGCTGCAGGAGGAGGGGGTGCCCGTGATTGGCGGGCGGGTCAGGATGCGGGAGTGGCAGTGGCAGCCCGACCTGGCCGAGCTGCTCTTTCTGGTTCCCTTCTGACGAGGCTGGCACGTCCCGAAGGGATGGGGGCTCTTGCAACAAAGGGAGGGCCTCTGTGGTCGCCCTCCGTCACGTTCTCTTCCCTAGTCGCCGGCAATGGGCCCCAGAATGTCATCGCTGCGCACCTGTACCGGGATGGTCTCATCCTCCCGTTGCAAGAGCACCAGCAGACTCTGTCTGTCCACCTCCAGCACATAGGCCGTCCCTTCACGGGTCAGGCAGGTCATGCCCGGCCGTATTTCATGTATCTCCATGACAACTCCCTGTCTTGCGCTGCCATCCATGCAGCCATTCCAGTATATCGCCATCCACCAACAAAGAGGCCCCTCGCAAGGGGCCTCTTTCATCATGCTGTGAGCGGCGTCGCCATCAGGCTTTCTTCGCCTTGGGCAGGCTCTCCTGCCATTTTCCGTTGTCGTAATGGGCTGTCCAGCCGGTCGCCTTGCCGTTGACCTCGGTCATCACGTACTGCTCCTTGGTCTTGCGGCTGAAGCGCACCACGGAGGCGTTTCCGTCAGGATCTGACGCCGGGGCGTCCGCCAGGTACTGGTGCTTGGGAGAGAGGCGATCGCGGAAGCGCTTGAGCTCCTCCACCAGGGGCGCACGGGTCTCGCGGGATTTGGGGAAGTTGCTGGCGGCCAGGAAGAGGCCGGCGGCGCCGTCCCGCAGCACGAAGTGGGCGTCGGACTGGGTGCATTTCAGCTCGGGCAGGGGTACCGGATCCTCTTTCGGCGGTGCAATGTCGCCATTTTTCAGGATCTTGCGGGTGTTCTTGCAGCTCTCGTTGGTGCAACCCATGTATTTGCCGAAACGGCCGTTCTTGAGCTGCATCTCGGAGCCGCAGCGATCGCACTCGATGCTCGGCCCTTCGTAGCCCTTGAGCTTGAACTGCCCCTGCTCCACCTCGTAGCCATCGCAATCCGGGTTGCGACCGCAGACGTGCAGCTTGCGGCTGTCGTCGATGATGTAGGCGTCCATGGCGGTGCCGCAGATCCCGCAGCGATGCTTGGCACGCAGCGCATCGGTTTCCGCCTCGTCCCCGTCGGTGGCGGAGACGAACTCGTCCGCACTGACCAGGTTGATGGTCTTCTTGCAGCGCTCCTTGGGCGGCAGGGCATAGCCGGAGCAGCCGAGGAAGACGCCGGTGGTGGCGGTACGGATACCCATCTTGCGGCCACAATCCGGGCAGTCGATGTCGGTCAGCACCATCTGGTTGGCACGCATGCCTCCCTCTTCGTGGGGCTTGTCGGCCTGCTCCAGCTCCTGGGTGAACTCGGCGTAGAAGGCGTCGAGCACCTTCTTCCACTCCAGGCTCCCCTCGGCGATGCCGTCGAGCTTGTCTTCCATCTTGGCGGTGAACTCGTAGTTCATCAGCTCGACGAAGTTCTCCACCAGGCGGTCGGTGACGATTTCCCCCATCTTCTCGGCGAAGAAGCGGCGGCTCTCGACCCGCACATACCCACGGTCGACGATGGTGGAGATGATGGAGGCATAGGTGGACGGACGGCCGATGCCGCGCTTTTCCAGCTCGCGTACCAGGGCCGCTTCGGTGAAGCGGGCGGGCGGCTTGGTGAAATGCTGGCGCGGATCCAGCTTGACCAGTTTCAGCACCTCGCCGACGGTCACCGCCGGCAGCTGGCTGTCTTCACCCTTGCGGCCCATGGGCGGCAGGGCCTTGGTCCAGCCGGCGAAGCGCAGGGTGCGGCCACGGGCCTTGAGCTCGAACTCCCCTGCCTTGACGGTCAGGGTGGAGGAGTCGTACTGGGCCGGGGTCATCTGGCAGGCGACAAACTGGCGCCAGATGAGGTCATAGAGCCGCATGGCATCGGGCTCCATCCCTTCCAGCATCTCGGCAGTCACCTGGACGCTGGAAGGGCGGATCGCCTCGTGGGCCTCCTGGGCATTGGCCTTGGCGCCGTAGAGGTTCGGCTCGCTCGGCAGGTAGGCGGCACCATACTGCTCGCCGATGTATTCCCGCACCGCGTCCACCGCCTCTTTGCTGAGGTTGGTGGAGTCGGTACGCATATAAGTGATGTAACCCGCTTCATAGAGACGCTGGGCCATCATCATGGTCTTCTTGACCCCGAAGCTCAGACGGGTAGAAGCCGCCTGCTGCAGGGTGGACGTGATAAAGGGAGCGGACGGCTTGGAGCCGGTCGGCTTGTCTTCCCGGTTCACCACCTTGTAGTCGACCCCTTCCAGGGCCGCCACGGCGGCGAAGGTCTCGGCCTGGGTCACCGGCTTGAAGTCGGCTCCGTTGCGGCTGACCACCTCCATGCGCAGCTCGCTCTTCTCGGCGGTGAGCAGGTCGGCGTTGAGATCCCAGAACTCCACCGGCACGAACGCCTTGATCTCGCGCTCCTTGTCGACGATGAGGCGCACCGCGACGGATTGCACCCGACCGGCGGAGAGGCCGCGGGCCAGCTTCTTCCACAAGAGCGGGGAGACCATGTAGCCCACCACCCGGTCGAGGAAACGACGGGCCTGCTGGGCGTTGACGCGATGAATGTTCAACTCGGACGGCTGGGCGAACGCCTCCTGGATGGCGCTCTTGGTGATCTCGTTGAACACCACGCGCTTGTAGCGGCTGTCGTCGCCACCGATGATCTCGCGCAGGTGCCAGGCGATCGCTTCCCCCTCTCTATCCAAGTCGGTTGCGAGATAGATGGTGTCAGCCTTGGCGGCCAGACTTTGCAACTCGCTGACCACTTTTTCCTTGCCGGGCAAAATCTGGTAGTTGGCCTGCCAGCCTGCGGTCGGGTTGATGCCCATCCTTGAGAACAGGGCGTTGCGATCCTTGGCCGCCTTCTCGGATTCGCTGAGCTTGATGCCGCGAATGACAGGTTTTTTGGGCTCGGTGCTGGCGCTGCCGCTGGTCGGCAGATCGCGCACGTGGCCTACGCTGGATTTCACCACGTAGTCCTTGCCCAAATATTTGTTGATGGTCTTGGCCTTGGCCGGAGACTCCACGATGACCAGTGATTTGCCCATGCTGTAACTATTATCCTCATTGCACCCGACGGGGTTGGCGTGCGGTTTTGTGGGGCTGTATAAGAGATTTGACGGGAAAAAGCAATCTTGCGGGTCAATTTGCCCGACAGCCCGAACCGCCCTGCTTCTTTATTTATTAATGCGAAGCCGGGGCGCGGGAAGCAACCGCTTTTTTGTTTTTATGCTATATCCCCCCCTTTTTTAGATTGGAAATGACATATCCAGCCACCCTTGTGACATAAAAACCCATTCTGGTTATCAGCTTGTTACAAAGGATGAAATCTCTTTATAATGGCCGCACACCGCAGCTTTGTGCGCGGAAGGAACCGCTCCCCATATAAAAATCGAAAGGATGTGATCATGAAGCACTTCGAGGTCAACTTCGACGGCCTGGTCGGCCCCACCCACAACTATGCCGGCCTCTCCTATGGCAACGTCGCCTCCCAGAGCAACGCCAAAGAGGCCTCCAACCCCAAGGAAGCGGCCAAGCAGGGGCTGCGCAAGATGAAGGCGCTGACCGACCTCGGCATGGTACAGGGCGTGCTGGCCCCCCAGGAGAGGCCGGATCTCGCGACCCTGCGCCGCCTGGGCTTCACCGGCAACGATGCCAGCGTCCTGGCCCAGGCGGCCAGACAGGCCCCCGCCGTGCTGGCCGCCTGCTACTCCGCCTCCAGCATGTGGACCGCCAACGCCGCCACCGTCTCCCCGAGCGCCGACACCCAGGATGGCCGCATTCACTTTACCCCCGCCAACCTGACCAACAAGTTCCACCGCTCCCTGGAGCCCGAGGTGACCGGGCGCATCCTGCGGGCCGTGTTCAACAACGATCGCCACTTCTATCATCACCAGCATCTGCCGGAGAACGACCACTTCGGTGACGAAGGCGCCGCCAACCACACCCGGCTGTGCCGCGCCTATGGCGAAGCGGGGGTCGAGCTGTTCGTCTATGGCCGCAGCGCCTTCGACGTCTCCCAGCCCGCCCCCAAACGCTACCCGGCCCGCCAGACCCTGG
Organism: Aeromonas sp. QDB68; assembly: GCF_027707405.1. NCBI lineage: Bacteria > Pseudomonadati > Pseudomonadota > Gammaproteobacteria > Aeromonadales > Aeromonadaceae > Aeromonas > Aeromonas sp. QDB68. Next base: position 60,547 of record NZ_JAPCIQ010000004.1, read on the forward strand.
AAGCGAGCCAGGCCATCGCCCGCCTGCATGGCCTTGGGGATGAGAGCGCGGTCTTCATTCAGCAGAACCCGGACGTGATCGATCAGGGGGTGTTCCACAACGACGTCATCGCGGTGGGCAACCAGAACGTGCTCTTCTTCCACCAGCAGGCGTTCCTCAATACCGACGCTGCGCTGGCCGAGGTGCGTACCAAGTTCGGCGACGGTGAGCTGCACTTCATCGAAGTGCCGACCAGCGAAGTGTCGGTGCAGGATGCGGTGAAATCCTACCTGTTCAACACCCAGATCCTCACCCTGCCATCCGGCGAGATGGCGATCATCGCCCCCACCGAATGCCGCGACAACCCGGCTGTGTCCGCCTATCTGGCCAGGCTGGTGACCCTGGGCACCCCCATCAAGGACGTCCACTACATGGACGTGAAGCAGAGCATGAGAAACGGCGGCGGCCCCGCCTGTCTGCGCCTGCGGGTTGCCATGAACGACACCGAGCTCGCCGCGGTCAACCCGGCCTGCCTCATCACCGACAACCAGTTTGCCCGCCTGGATCAGTGGGTCGAGAAGCACTATCGCGACAGCCTGGCGCTGGACGATCTGCGGGACCCCTCCCTGGTGCTGGAGACCCGCACCGCCCTGGACGAGCTGACCCAGATCCTGAAACTGGGTTCCGTCTACCCCTTCCAGCGCTGAGGTGCGCCATCGGCCTGCAGAGCCGACGCAATAAAAAAAGAGAGCCGGGCAATGCCCGGCTCTCTTTTTAGTCCTTTGCGCTGAGCTATAAAACCTGTTCACGAGCTGTAGCGAGAGATCGTCAGCAAGGTGAAGAGCAGCGCATGAGCCTTGATCACGACCTCGCAGTAAGCTCGAAACAGGTTCTCAGCGCCAGGGGCTATGCTGCCACAGGCGGCCGAGGGCCCCCTCCAGCCCCAGTGCCGCCTGCTTGCCAAGCTTCTGGGTCAGGCTCCTTGGTTTGCTGTAGCGGATACCGACCACCTTGTGATGGCTGGCCTGGGCCAGCAGGTAGTCATCGCTGGTGCAAAGCGCATCCACCAGTCCGAGCTGCTTGGCCTGGCTCGCCAGCCAATGCTCGCCGGTGGTCACCTTGTCGATGTCGAGACCGGGTCTGTGCTCGGCCACGAAGGCCTTGAACTGTTCGTGGATGGCCCCCAGCTCCTCGCGAAACTTCTCCCGCCCCAGATCGTCGTTCTCGCCGAACATGGTGATGGTGCGCTTGTACTGGCCTGCGGTGTGCATCTCGAATTCGATGTCGTGCTTCTTGAGCAGCTTGTTGAAGTTCGGCATCTGGGCAATCACCCCGATGGAGCCGACGATGGCGAACGGCGCCGCCAGGATCTTGTCCGCGACGCAGGCCATCATGTAGCCACCGCTCGCCGCCACCTTGTCGATGGCCACGGTCAGCGTGATGTCCTTGTCCCGCAGCCGCTGCAACTGGGAGGCGGCCAGGCCGTAGCCGTGCACCACGCCGCCGCCGGATTCGAGGCGCAGCAGCACCTCGTCCCCGGGGCGGGCCACGCCTATCACGGCGCTCACCTCTTCCCGCAGGGATGCCACCTCCTTGGCATCCATGCTGCCGTTGAAGTCGATGACGAACAGCCGGCTGCGCTCATCCTCTCCCTTGGCTTTGGCCTTGTGCTCCGCCTTGCGGGTCTTCTCCATCTGCTTGCGCTCGGCCTTGCCCGCCAGGGCTGCCTGCAGTTGATGGCGCCCCTGCTCCAGCTCGCCGGAGAGATCCGTCACCACCAGCTCCCCCTTGCGGGATTTGGGCTGGCGGCTGCTCGCCACCATCAGGATGACGGCGCCGATGGCCAGCAAGAAGGTGAGGGTCTTGGCCAGAAACAGGCCGTATTCGGTCAAAAATGCCACTTGATGCTCCGCTCAATGTCCGTTTTTTTCACATAGTAAGGAGTTTGCCCCCCTCGCGCAAAAACTCTGCCATCTCCCGTGCCAAGGGCGGAGGGATCGATGCTATCGCCCTGTTTTATTCACATTTTTGCCGTCTCATACTGGTCAACTGCCGGGCCGGATCAGTACACTTGCCCACTCGATTCGTTGCGCCAAGCCGCCAGGCATTGTTAACAGGAGTCCACATGCTCGACTATCAGGCCCCCCGTGATCTGCTCAAGGACAAGGTCATTCTGGTGACGGGTGCCGGTGACGGCATCGGCCGCGAAGCGGCCCTCACCTATGCGGCCCACGGCGCCACCGTGATCCTGCTCGGGCGTACCAGTGCCAAGCTGGAGGCGGTCTACGACCAGATTGAAGCGGCCGGTCACCCCCTGCCCGCCATCGTGCCGGTGGACTTGAAAGGGGCTACTGCCACCCACTACCGCGGCATGGCGGAGACCTTCGCCCAGCAGTTCGGCCGCCTCGACGGCGTGCTGTTCAACGCCGGGCTGCTCGGCACCCTGTCGCCGTTCGAACACATTCAGGAGCAGGAGTGGGACGAGGTGATGCAGGTCAACGTCAAATCCGAATTCCTGCTGACCCAGGCGCTGCTGCCCCTCATTCGCCAGACCGCCAAGGAGCACGGCGAGGCGTCCATCGTCTACACCTCCTCCAGCGTGGGCCGCAAAGGGCGCGCCTACTGGGGCACCTATGCCATTTCCAAGTTCGCCGTCGAAGGCATGATGGAGGTGCTGGCGGACGAGCTGGAGAACACCAGGGTGCGGGTCAACACCCTGAACCCGGGCGGCACCCGCACCAGGATGCGGGCCAGCGCCTTCCCGGCGGAAGATCCGCAGACCCTCAAGACCCCGGCCGATCTGATGCCCCTCTATCTCTACCTGATGGGGCGTGACAGTCAGGGCCAGAGCGGCAAGACCTTCGTGGCCCAGCCCAAATAAATCAACAAATCAACCGGATGGGATTACAGTGAAGAGGGGGTGCCAAGGCGCGCCCTGTTGAATCCCATCGGCCCCAGACAGGTTGCACTATGTTTCGTCCCAAGAGCACGTTTGAGCAATGGCGGATCTTTCAGGCGGTGGTGGACTGCGGCGGTTATGCCCAGGCTGCCGAGGCGCTGAACAAGAGCCAATCCTCCCTCAATCATGCGGTTGCCAAGCTGCAACAGAGTCTGGGGGTGGCCCTGCTGGAGGTGCGGGGGCGCAAGGCGGTGCTGACGCCGGCGGGGGAGATCTTCCTCAAGCGGGCGCGCCAGCTCAGCCAGCAGGTGGAAGAGCTGGAGAACCTGGCCAACAACCTGGAGCGGCAGTGGGAGCCGCAGATCAACCTCTATGTGTCCGTGGTCCAGCCGCGGGAGCGCCTCTACCGGGCGCTGGCCCACTTCTATCCCCGCAGCCGCGGTTGCCGCATCAACCTGCATGAGCGGATCCACTGCCACTTCAATGCGCTGCAGGCAGGAGATCTGATGCTCTCCGAGCACCTGCCCCAGGATCGCACCGGCCTGCCGCTGGACGAAGTCTGTCTGCTTCCTCTGTGCGCAGCGGGCCACCCCCTTGCGGAGCAGGGAGAGCCCATCACCGCCGAGGTGCTGGCCAGCCACAACCAGATAAGCCTGCATCCCCCCATCCACCGCTCGGTGGACTGGAACGATGCGGACGACACCGGCTGGAAGGCGACCCACTATCATGAGGTGCTCAACATGGTGCGCCTTGGCATGGGTTACGCCTGGGTGCCCCGCCATCTGGTGCAGGAGGAGCTCACCGAAGGCTCGCTGGTGCAGCTCGATCTCACCGGCGGCAACGAGCGCTATCTCTACACCTACCTGCTCACCCCCTCGGTGGAGGCGCTGGGGCCGGCGGCCGAGCTGCTGCTGCGCTGCCTGCGCATCGAATACCAGGGAGAGAACCCCAGGTAAGGCCGCTTCTTCCCCGCACGACCGGGGCACTGGTGCCCGCTCATCCGGGCATCGGCTCCCTTTTGCATCCCCTATACGTTGGGCACCCGCCAGCAGGCGGCCAGTGCAGCCAGCGCCAATGCGGTAGCCACCATAAAGACCCCGTGGAAACTCCAGATCTCCGCCACAGTGCCGGCAATGGCTCCCGCCATGATGGAGCCGGTGCGGATGCTGTTGGCGAACAGGGTGGTTGCCACCCCGGCGCGCCCCGGCATCAAGTCCTGGAAATAGGACATGCCGATGCCGGCCACGATGCCGATGAAGATGGCATTGAGCAGTTGCAGCGCAATGAGGGCATGCTGGCTCGACAGGGTCACGAGACCGCCATAGAAACCGACCCCGGCCAGCACCGCCAGCAGCATCATGGGCCGCTTGCCGAAGCGCCGGGTGTAGTAGCCCGCCAGCAGCATGAAGGGGATCTCCAGGGCCGCCGCCGTGCCCATCAGCAAACCCGCCAGCTTCTCCTCCAGCCCCAACTCGCGGGTGATGTAGAGGGGCATGTTGATGAGGTACATGCTGTTGCAGGTCCACATCAGGGTGGAGGCAATGAAGAGCGCCCGCACCGACGGATCCCGCCAGCTGCTCACCCGCTCCACCTCGCTGTCCATCACCGGCAGCGGCAGGGAGGGAAGCCAGCGCCACACCACGAAAGCGCAGATGACATAGGCCAGCGCCGAGGCCAGATACATCACCTTGAAGCCGTAGCCGATGGCGAGCGCGAAGGCGATGGGCGGCCCGATCACCCAGGCCAGGGAGAACTGGGCCCGCAGCACCGAGCTGAACATGTCGGCCTGTTTGTTGCGGCTGTCGGCGTATTCCCGCGCCAGGGCGAACAGCTGCGGGCTGGCGGTGGCGGTCAGGCTCGCCAGCAGCACCCCCAGGCTCACCAGCAACCAGTACTGCCGGTTCCAGGCAAACAGCAGGGAGAGCGCGATGCCGGCGAAGCAGCAGCGCAGGATCAGCTGCTTGCGATCCCCCTTGTTGTCGGAGCGGTGGCCGAGCCACTGGCTGATGAGGATGCCGATCACCGCGTTCACCGTGTAGAAGAGCCCCACCAGGAAGGGGCGCACCTGCACCTCCTCGGCCAGAAACAGGCTCAAGGTCGGCACCTGCAGCGCCACCGCCACCCCGGTCATGAAGGTCACGGCGAGAAACGAGAGAGAGACGGGATCCGGCCTCTTGCGGGCAGCAGACAGCAAACTCATAGAGATACCATTGATATGGAAGAAAAAAAGGAGCCAGATGCGGGCGGGCTTGGCGTATGGCGGCGGCTATTTTATGCCATTATCAACAGCCACCTCAAGGGTTGCGAGGGGGCGTCCAAGTCCGTACATTGGAAGCCCATCCAGCGCCAGTACAAGGATTTAACATGTTTGATTTTGACCGGGAAATAGATCGCAGCGGTACCATGAGCCTGAAATGGGACAAATACAAGGGTCAGGATGTCCTGCCCATGTGGGTCGCAGACACCGACTTCGTCTCTCCCCCCGCCGTACTGGAGGCCCTCACCAAACGGGTCGCCCACGGCATCTTCGGCTATTCGCGCCCCTCTCCCCGGCTCATCGAACTGATCGTATCGCGTCTGGCCAGCCGCTATGGCTGGACCATCCAGCCCGAATGGCTCGTCTTCCTGCCCGGGGTGGTGCCGGGCCTCAATCTCGCCTGCAAGGCCTGGAGCCAGCACGGGCGCGGCATCATCACCCCCAAGCCGGTCTACTACCCCTTCCTGCAGGCGCCGGGCTTCAATGACCGCCCCCTGCTCACTGTCCCCGTGGTGGAGGAAGAAGGCCGCTGGGTGCTGGATCTCGAAGAGCTTGAGCGTCAGGCCCCCTCGGCGGATCTGCTGTTGCTGTGCAACCCCCACAACCCGGGCGGCACCGTCTTCACCCGGGAAGAGCTGCTGGCCATCGACGCCATCGCCGAGCGCCACAACCTGGTGATCTGCTCCGACGAAATCCACTGCGACCTGCTGCTGGACAAGGATGCCCGCCACATCCCCTATGGTGCCCTGAGCCCGGAGGCGGCCGAACGCTCCGCCGTCATGATGGCGCCGAGCAAGACCTTCAACATCGCAGGGCTGTGCTGCTCCTTCGCCGTGATCCCCAATGCCCGCCTGCGGCTCAAGCTGCAACAGGCGATGCGCGGCATCAGCGCCGACGTCAATCTGCTGGGGTTCGTGGCGGCCGAGGCGGCCTATGAGGGGGGCGAGCAGTGGCTGAATGAACAGCTCGACTATCTGGCCGGCAACCTGGCCCTGATCGAGCAGGCCGTGGCCCGCTGGCCCGGCGTCAAGCTGGCCCGCAACCAGGCCACCTACCTCGCCTGGATCGACATGAGCGCCCTGGGCCTGGACGATCCCGTCGCCTTCTTCGAACAGGCGGGCGTGGGTCTCTCCCCCGGAGCCCAGTTCGGCAACGGCCAGTTCGTGCGCCTCAACTTTGGTTGCACCCGGGCCCGTCTCACCGAGGCCCTGGCCCGCATGGAGAAAGCCATTCTCCAGACCCGCTAGCGAACCGTCCCGGGCGGCGGCCCCAGGCCGCCCGGTGCGCGCAAAAGCGGTAAAATCCGTTCAGCTTCCCGTCTGATACGGATAAGATGAGGCTCATCACCGGATGAGCCCGCCTCCTCCTTATGTTCAGCCACGGTTTCGGTCCACTATGCGCCCATTCGCCTTCTCTGCCCTGTTGCGTCTGCCACGTACCGCCCTGCCCTGGCTTGCGGCCGTGCTGGCGCCCTCCCTCTTCGCCTCCCCCGCCTATGTCACCATCGGTACGGGAGCCCTCAACGGCGTCTACTACCCCACAGGGGGGGCCATCTGCCGCCTGCTCAACGAGGAGAGTGCCCGCCACGGCCTGCACTGCACGGTGCAGAGTACCTCGGGCTCCATCGCCAATCTGGCGGCGCTCGCCAAGGGAGAGGTACAGCTCGCCCTGATGCAGTCGGATGTGCTCTACCATGCGGTGCACGGCAGCGGCCCCTTCGCGGGCCAGGCCCCGGACGATCAGCTGCGCAGCCTCTTGCGGCTCCACAAGGAGTCCCTGACCCTGATTGCCAGCGCCACCAGCAACATCACCACCCTGGCCGACATCAAGGGCAAGCGGGTCGATGTCGGCGCCCCCAACTCCGGGGACAGGGTCACCAGCCGGGCCCTGCTCGATGCCATGGGGTGGCGGATCGCCGACTTCAGCCGCCCGCCCGTGATCTCCGCGGGCAACCGGCTGGAGGGGCTCTGTGACGGCACCCTGGATGCCGCCTTCGTGGTCGCCGGTCACCCCAATCAGGCCATCGGCGATCTCACCGGCCGCTGTCAGGCCCGCCTCATTCCCATCGAGGGGGAACAGGTGGACAAGCTGCTCAAGCAGCACCCCTACTATGATCGCAGCCGCATTGGCGCCAACCTCTATCCGGGGCAGACAAGCGGCGTCAATACCTTCGCCGTCACCGCCGAACTGGTGGCGCTGGCCAGTCTGCCCGAGAGCGAGGTGCGCACCCTGCGGGACGTGCTGAACGAGCGGCTCAAGCAGTTCACCCGGCTGCATCCGGCACTGACCACCCTCACCTGGGAAGGCATGCAGGCGGGTAGCATCGCCCTGCTCCATCCCGGCATGCTGGATGCCGTGCCCACCCTCCCGGCGGACACCCTCACGGCATCCGGTGCCGGGGCCACCTCGGGTGCCTTGCCGACCTTGTCCCCGGCGAGCAGCGCGGCCACACCGACCGATGGGACAGGCCCCCTGGAAGGCACCGCGCCACTGGAGGGGTCCGACACCTTGCCGGAGCAGCCGGCCGCCGCGACCCTCTCAACCAGTTCGGGGGCGGCCTCCACCAACCAGGCCCCGGCACTGACCGAGCCGCCCACACCGGGCAGCGCAACCCTGGCACCAGGCCATCCCCTGACCCCGCCTGAGGCGCCCGCCTCGTCGGCAACGCCGCTGGAGGCGCCATCACCGGAGGCCATGCCGGCCAGCCCGCCCAGCCACGCGGTGGGGACCACAGCCCCCGCCGGGCAATGAACACCAACCAAGAGGCCACCCCAGGGGTGGCCTCTTGGTTATCGGGAACGGGCGCCTGGCCTGTCACGGCGCCAGCAGCAGCGCCGGATTCTGGATCTCCTCCTCCACCCAGTGCAGCAGTTGCTTGATAGCCCGCGACAGCACCTGGTTCTGGCGCACCACATACCCCAGGCTGGTGCCGGGAAAGTCGGTGAGGCGGGTCACGGGGGCGGTCAGCTTGAGCCTGGGGTGGAGGGAGAAGTCCGGCACGATGGCGACGCCAAAGCCCGCCTCCGCCCAGTCGAGCTGGGCATCCACGCTGCCCACCTCCATGATGCGGCAACTCGGCAGGCCGAGCAGGGGCAGGGAGGGGTCGATGAGCGCCCGGGTGCGGGTGTCGTGCCCCAGCAGGATCAGGGTGGGCTCGTCCAGGGGATCGCTCTCCCCCGAGCTTGCCCGCGCCTGCCAGCGGCCGAGGCCGTGGCCCAGGGCGCACCAGGTCACCTGCTGCAGCTCGGTGTAGAAGAGCGGCTCGCTGCGCTTTTGCGCCATCACGAAGCCCAGATCCGCCTTGCCCGCTCGCACCAGGTCTGCCGCCTGATCCGAGGTGGTGTTGAACAGGGTGAGGTCGATGCCGGGAAAGGCCTGCTTGAAGCGCTGGAACGGCTGGATGAGCAGCAGGCGCGAGATGATGTCGCTGGCCGCGATGGCGAGCGTCCCCTGGCTCAACTGGCTCAGGGCATTGAGATCGGACTGGCAGAGCTGCAGCTCGTTGATGGCGCGCTCGGCGCTTTGCAGCAGCCGCTCCCCCGCCTGGGTCAGACGGAACGGGCTGCGCTCCACCAGCTTGACCCGGGTCGCCTGCTCCAGGTTCTTGAGGTGCAGGCTGACGTTGGGCTGGGTCATGTGCAGCTCGGTGGCGGTCTGGCCGAAGTGCTGCAACCGGGCCAGGGTGACGAAGGTGTGCAGCCAGTGAATGTCCAGCATGGGGATCCTCTTCTACCCCGGCTCCCGGAGCGCCGCCCTGTGGGGAGGGACGCCTCCCGAAGCGGGCCTGGTGTCGATAAATACGCCATGATTATATGGCTCTCTTATCGGAATTATAAAGATAATTAATTTTTCTAATCCTCACGGGGCTCCTAGGATGAACGCCTAACGTCTTAGGAGAAAGAGTCATGTCGTCTATCGTAGTCGTAGGTGCTAACTGGGGTGATGAAGGCAAGGGCCGCATCGTCGATTATCTGGCAGGCCAGGCTGGCGCCAGCATTCGCTTCCAGGGCGGCAACAACGCCGGCCACACCGTGGTCAACGATCTGGGCACCTTCAAGCTGCACCAGGTGCCGAGCGGCGTCTTCAACCCGGACTGCCTGGTCGTGCTGGGCCCCGGCATGGTGATCAGCCCCGAGAAGCTGACCGTCGAGCTGGAAGAGGTCAAGGCCTCCGGCGTCATTCCCAAGCTCGCCATCTCTGACCGTGCCACCCTCTGCCTGCCGCTGCACGCACTGGAAGACACCCTGGAAGAGCAACGTCTGGGCGACGGCGCCTACGGCTCCACCCGTCAGGGCATCGCCCCGGCTTACGGTGATCGGGTCATGAAAAAGGCGATCCTGGTGGGCTGGCTGAAACAGCCGGACGTGCTGGTCGAGCGCATCCAGTTCATGCTGGACTGGAAACTGCCGCAGATGAAGGCTCTCTATCCGGACTTCGAATTCACCCAGACCGCCCAGGAGATGGCCGACTGGCTGCTGGAAGTGTCCGCTCCCTGGCTGGACGCCGTCTGTAACGTCAGCATGCCCCTCAAGGCACTGCAAGCCGAAGGCAAGACCCTGCTGTTCGAAGCCCAGCTGGGTGCCGGCCGTGATCTCATCTACGGCGAATACCCCTGGGTCACCTCCTCCCACGTTTCCGGCGCCTACGCCGGCATCGGTGGCGGTCTGCCGGGCCTGCGCCCGGAGCGCGTCATCGCCGTGGCCAAGGCATTCAGCTCCTCCGTCGGTACCGGCACCCTGCTGACCGCCATGGAGAACCAGGACGAGTTCCGCAAGATCACCAACGAGTTCGGCGCCACCACCGGCCGTCCCCGTGACGTGGGTTACTTCGATGCCGTCGCCACCAAGAACGGCGTCGAGCTGCAGGCTGCCACCGAAGTGGCCCTGACCAAGCTGGACTGCCTGACCGGTCTGCCGGATCTGAAGATCTGCGTGGCCTACGAAGGTGCCCACACCGAGAACCCGATCTGGCCGCAGACCGCCGCCCTCACCCCCGTCTACGAGAAGATGGAGAGCTGGAGCGAAGACATCAGCGGCTGCCGCACCTTCGCCGAGCTGCCCAAGGCTGCCCAGGACTATGTGCTGCGCATCGAAGCCCTGCTGGGCGTGCCGGTGCCCATGGTCTCCGTCGGCCCGGGCCGTGACGAGATGATCCTGCGCTAAGGCCCCTCGCCTCTCCCAAAAACCGGCATCCCAGGATGCCGGTTTTTTTATGCCCCTCAAAAGCCCCGAACAGCTCACAAAAGCCACCTTTATGGCATAATTTGAGCCATATGGGCACTCTGTTTTGAGCCAGCCCCCTTAGAGTGAATGCCATATTCACACAAAGGAGTGCCCATCATGAGATCCCCCATTATCCCGCTGCTGCCCCTGTTCTGCCTCGCGGCTCTGCCCGCCGGTGCCATGACCCTCAAGAGTACCGACATCCGCGAGGGTGAACCCATGGACAAGATCTTCAGCTTCAACGGCTTTGGTTGCAGCGGCGAGAACCGCTCCCCCCAGTTGAGCTGGCAGAGCCTGCCCGCCGGCACCCAGAGCGTCGCCATCACCGCCTATGACCCGGACGCCCCCACCGGCAGCGGCTGGTGGCACTGGCTGGTGGTGAACCTGCCGGCCAGCCAGAGCGAGCTGCCGAGCAATGCCTCCGGCAAGCTCAAGCAGGGGCTGGAGCTTGGCACCGACTACGGTACCCAGGGTTATGGCGGCCCCTGCCCGCCCGCCGGTCACGGCATGCACCGCTACCAGTTCACCGTCTGGGCCCTGCCCAAGGCGCTGGAGGTGAAGGCCAACACCCCGCCCGCCATGGTAGGCTACATGCTCAACAGCCTGGCCCTTGGCAAGGCCACCCTGACCGCCACCTTCACCACCCCCTAGGAGCCCGCCCGATGAGCACGCCCCTGCTGCAACTGAATCATTACTTCGGGATCCGCCAGCAGCCCCTGCGCCGGGTGCTCATCTACGCGCCGACCCTCATCTGGGTGCAGCAGGGCCGCAAGCAGCTGTGGTGGCGGGAGCAGCGCCTCTCCTTTGACAAGGAGAGCTGGCTGCTGATCCCGGCGGGTCACCGGCTCACCTTCGTCAACCAGCCGGAGCAGGGCACGTTTCGCTCCCAGGCGCTCACCCTGCTGGCCCCTCCACCGGCCGAGTGGCTGGCAGAGAGCCCCCTCGATCTCCTCAAGCCACCGGCCATCAGGGTGACGTCGGCCCTCGCCTTCTGCTTCGATCTCGTCACCACCATGGCGCAGCGGCAGCTCTGCGAGACGGCCCAGACCCAGCTGCTGCAAGGGTTTTATGGCGAGCTCAGGGAAGCGGGGGGCCTTGGCCTGCTCTTTCCTGCCACCACCATGACCCTGGGGGAACGGCTGGCCCGTTACCTCAGCGTGGAGCCTGGTCTCGATCACCGGCTGGAGACGGTAGCGACCCACTTCGCCATGAGCCGCGCCTCTCTGGTCCGCAAGCTGGCCGCCGAGGGGCGCAGCTTTCGCCAGGTGCTGACCCAGGTACGCCTGGGGCACGCCCTCACCCTGCTGCAACAGGGGCTCACTCCGCTTCAAACCGCCCTCGCCTGTGGCTACGACTCCCCCGGCCGCTTTGCCGCGCGCTTCAAGGAGGAGTTCGGCCTGACCCCCCACCAATACCTGCGTACCTGCCCCGGGAGCCATGCCGCTCGCCAGGTAGGAGAACGCTGATCGCCCCTCTCCTTTGCATGGCATCGAACGCCATGCTGCACCCAAAAAACAAAAAGGCCTCCGTAAGGGAGGCCTTTCTTATGGCAGCGCCAGAGGTGGCGACTTACTTCACGGTCACCCGGGCAAACTTGCGCTTGCCGACCTGGTAGACGGCGGTACCGGCACCGATGAGGGCCTTGCCATCGTCCAGCTTCTCGCCATCCACCTTGACCGCGCCCTGCTTGATCATGCGCAGCGCTTCGGAGGTGGTGGCCACCAGATCGGCGTCTTTGAGCAGGTTGGCGATGGCCAGCCCTTCCCCTTCCAGTGCCAGCTCGACTTCCGGCATGTCGTCCGGAATGGCGTTCTTGGAGAAGCGCTGGGTGAAGTCTTCGTGGGCCGCTTCGGCCGCCGCTTCATCGTGATAACGGGCGATGATCTCCTTGGCCAGCCAGATCTTCACGTCGCGCGGGTTGAGGGTGCCGGCAGCAATGCCTGCCTTGAACTCTTCGATTTCAGCCAGCGGACGGAAGGAGAGCAGTTCGTAGTAGTTCCACATCAGATCGTCGGTGATGGACATGATCTTGCCGAACATCTCCCCCGGGGCATCGTGCACGCCGATGTAGTTGGCAGCGGACTTGGACATCTTCTTGACGCCATCGAGGCCTACCAGCAGCGGCATCATCAGCACGCACTGGGTCGCCATGCCCGCATCTTTTTGCAGCTCGCGACCCATCAGCAGGTTGAACTTCTGATCGGTACCGCCGAGCTCGACATCCGCCTTGAGCGCGACCGAGTCATAGCCTTGCAGCAGCGGATAGAGGAATTCGTGAATGGCGATGGACTGGCCGCCCGAGTAGCGCTTCTTGAAGTCGTCACGCTCCATCATGCGGGCCACTGTCTGCTTGGCCGCCAGCTTGATCATGCCGGTCGCGCCCAGCTCGCTCAGCCAGGTGGAGTTGTACTCGATGCGGGTCTTGGCCGGGTCGAGGATCTTGAACGCCTGCTCGGCATAGGTGAGGGCGTTGTGCTTGATGGCCTCTTCGGAGAGCGGCGGACGGGTGGCGTTTTTGCCGGAGGGGTCACCCACCATGGCGGTGAAGTCACCGATCAGCAGGATCACTTCATGGCCCAGATCCTGGAAGGTCTTCAGCTTGTTGAGGATCACGGTATGACCCAGGTGGATGTCCGGCGCGGTCGGGTCCATCCCCAGCTTGATGCGCAGGGGGCGCCCTTCCTTCAACTTGGCGATCAGTTCTTCTTCAACCAGAATTTCTTCCGCTCCGCGCTTGATCTCGGCTAGCGCCACCTCGAGCTGGGACATTTTTTGACTCTCCAATCACGATTCCACAGGGCCAGACATATTACTGGAATGGCGGGCCAATTGGAAAGGCGGTAAACTCCGACCTTCTTCCGGGTTCAACTTTGTCTGCTTCTCATGGTCCTTTGGCACGCCTTCAACTCTCTCCCTCACTGGCACCGCAAGATGGTGCTTATCCTGAGCATCATGGTGATGATGCTGGCGGCCTGGCCGAGCGAACAGGCAGTCGCCACCCGGGTCGATGACAACGACAACGAACTGGCCGTCGAACAGCAGGTCGACGAGGAGGCCCAGCTGGCACGGGCCGAGCCCGTCACCCCGCCCAAACCGCGCTATGTCACCAGACAGGTGAAGGTGCGCAGCGGCGACAACATGGGGGTCATCTTCCAGCGCCTGGGCCTCAGCACCACGGATCTGCACCTCATCGACCAGCTCGAGGGCACGGATACCCTGCGCCTGCTCAAGCCCGGTCAGGAGCTCACCTTCAAGCTCACCAAGGGCGGCGAGCTGCACAGCCTCTATTACCCCCACAGCCTGGAGCAGGCGCTCAAGGTGAACCGCCGGGATGACGGCTTCGTGGCCAGGCCGGTGAAGATCGAGCTCGACACCCGCGAACAAGTGGCCCAGGGGGAAATCCGCTCCAGCTTCTGGGGCGCCGCCGTCGAAGCGGGCATGACGGAAGACCAGATCATGGATCTCGCCGCCATCTTCGGCTGGGACATCGACTTTGCCCAGGACCTGCAACCGGGGGACAGCTTCCGGGTGGTCTACCAGGACAAATACCAGGATGACGAGCGGGTTGCCTCCGGCGACATCCTGGCCGCCGAGTTCATCAACCAGGGGGCCATCTACCGCGCCGTGCTGAATGAGGATGGCAACTACTACACCCCGGACGGCAAGGCGATGCGCAAGAGCTTCCTGCGCGCGCCGGTCAACTTCAAATACATCAGCTCCAACTTCAATCCGCGCCGCCTTCACCCGGTCACCGGCAAGGTGCGTCCCCACAACGGCATCGACTACGTGGCGCCGGTGGGGACCCCCATCATGGCGGCGGGCGGCGGCAGCGTGGTGGCCGCCGGCTACAACCAGTTCAACGGCAACTACGTCTTCATCAAGCACGCGGGCAACTACGTGACCAAGTACCTGCACCTCTCCAAGCGCACCGTCAACAAGGGGCAGCGAGTGAAGCAGGGCCAGACCATCGGCCTGCTCGGCGGCACCGGCCGGGTCACAGGCCCGCACCTGCACTATGAGTTCGTGGTGGGCGGCGTGCACAAGAACCCGCGCACCCTCAACCTGCCCCAGGCGGAGTCTCTCAGCGGGCGGGCGCTGGCCAGCTTCAAGGCCCAGGCCATGCCCCAGCTCGCCAAGCTGGACAGCCCCGAGCTGCAACTGGCCAGAAACAAGGGCAACGGCGACGACAGCTGACCGCTGTCGACCAAGGTGGAACACGGTATCAGACCGTTCCTCTGCATCATTGAAAGGGGTTGTCATGAGCGGGCCATATATCCGATTGATGTCGGGGACCAAGGCGGAACACGGCATCGAACCGTTCCTCTGCATCATTGAAAGGGGGTTGTCATGACTGAGCGCTATATAGGCTGGATGTCCGGTACCAGAGCGGGGCATGGCATCGAACCGTTCCCCTGCATCATTGAAAGAGGGTTGTCATGACGGAACGCTATATAGGCTTGATGTCCGGTACCAGCATGGACGGTATCGACGCCGTGCTGGTGCAGCTCGAGGGGGATGCACTGCGGGTCGAGGTGGCCCTCTGCCATCCCTGGCCTGCCGATACGGCTCGCACCCTGCATGAGCTTTGCACCCCGGGGGAGAACGAAATCGACCGCATGGGGGTCGCCGACAACCTGGTGGCCCGCGAATTTGCCGCCGCCACCCAGGCCCTGCTCGCCAAGGCGGCGCTGACTCCCAAGGAGATTCGCGCCATCGGCAGTCACGGCCAGACCATACGCCACCGCCCTGCCCTCGGCTTTACCCTGCAGATCGGCAACGCGGCCCTGCTGGCGGCCCTGACCGGCATCGACGTGGTGGCCGATTTTCGCACCATGGACATGGCCCTCGGCGGTCAAGGGGCCCCCCTGGTGCCCGCCTTCCATCAGGCGCTCTTTGCCCGCCCCGGCGCCCTTCGGGTGGTGCTGAACCTCGGCGGCATTGCCAATATCTCGGTGCTGCTCGGCCAGGCCGACGGGGGGGCAGGTTCAGGGGTATATGGCTTCGATACCGGCCCCGCCAATACCCTGCTCGACGGCTGGTATCGCCGCCACCATCCGCACGGTGACAACTATGATGCCGGTGGCCAGTGGGCCGCCAGCGGCAGGCTTATCCCTGCGCTGCTGGAGCAGTTGCTGGCTCACCCCTACTTCGCCGCCCCCGCCCCCAAGAGCACGGGGCGTGAGATGTTCACCCTCGACTGGCTCGACGGCGAGCTGGACGGCTGCACATACGCCCCCGCAGATGTGCAGCGTACCCTGCAATCCCTTACCTGCCACAGCATCGCCCGCCAGTTGCCCGCCCACAGTGATGCGCCAACCCGGCCCGAGCTGTTTGTCTGCGGCGGCGGCGCCCACAACGCCCCGCTGCTGGCGGAGCTGGCAGCCCTGCTGCCCGACTGGCATCTGACCAGCACCGCCCAGCTCGGCCTTGCACCGGACTGGGTGGAAGGGGCCGCCTTTGCCTGGCTGGCACAACGCTTTATCCAGCGAAAGCCGGGCAACCTGCCTGCGGTGACCGGCGCGAGCCGCCCGGCGGTACTGGGCGCCCTCTATCCCGCCTGAGCCGCTTCCCGAGCGCCCTCCCCTCTAATGGAACAAGCCCGAACAGGTGCACCTGATCGGGCTTGTTGTTATGCCTGACGCCAGATGGCGCAGACCCGTCACTCTGTGCTCCCTACCCGAGCCGCTCTTTCAACCTGGCCGCCTGCGCCTTGAAGGTCTCATAATCGGCGACATGCCGACTCCTGGCGGCGGTGATCCACTGCACGCCCGTCTCGTCGGCGTGGGAAAATTCGATGCAAAACTCATATTTCGCGCTGGAGAGCAGCCCCATCAGGGCGCCAGACAGAAAACCTACCAGGGGCAGGAAGAGCACGATGAGCCAGTTGCCCGCCTGCTCGTAGGAAGGGGTGAAGTAAAAGAGCACACTGGAGGTGACCACTCCCAGCAACAAGGTCTTCTTGAGCCGATCCATCCAGCCGAGTGCTTTTACCTGCACGCCGACGATGCGGCCCAGATCGTAGCGATCCTTGTTCACCCTCAGTGTGTTGTCCGACTGTTCAATGGCAATGGCCATCCTGATACTCCGTCCTGTTGGCTATGGCGATAAGGGGTTGCCGTGGCGGCCCCGGATTGTGCATCCCGTGATCATGACGGACCAGCGGCCAGCCACGGGGCGATGGGCGGCGCCTCCCCCAACAGGAACACACGCTGCGCATGGTATCGTATGGCGCCAAACATCAAAAGGCGTTCACATCAAAAGGCGAGGTGGATCACCTTCTACCCACCCCTTGTCCCCCGTGCAGCCGTTGGCTTTTCTGGCAATCCTCTCTTGGGCAAGGTAGCCGGGGGATCAGGGGTCAGTGAGATAACAGTCCCGTGATGACCCTCAGCAGGGGCGGGCCGATGGGATGGTGCCATGGGCCCGCACCTCGAGAGCACTCCCATGGCCCTAGAAGGCCCACTTCAGGAAGCGGTTTACCTGGCGCTTGACCGGTGCACAGAGCGGCGGTTTGGGAGGCTCCAGGTTGATCTGTCTGCGGCCCACCCTGGCTTCGCCCCGCAGCAGGATCTGGAGATAGTGGGGGTGCTGGCGCTGGATGAATCGAGAGATCTCATGGGCCCAGGGTTTGGGGACTCCCCACAGGGTCGAGGCCAGGGCGCCGACGATACAGAAGAAGGCGGGCTCGTGCATGCCCATCCTGACGCCATTCTCCAGCGCCTCCTTGAAGGAGCCCGAATGGGCGATGCAGGTCATCACATTGACCATGAAGGCGGCATAGTCATCTTCCCCGCCGTGGCCCACCCTGGCCACCAGCCCGGCCTGCGGCCTGTAGCCGAACTGGTGGCCGATGTGCTCAAGCACCGCATTGCGCTGGCGAATGACCTTGGCATAGAACATCAGCATGGCGGTGCAGTCGAGCGCCTGGCTCAAGGCCTCCTGATGAGGATGGGTCTGGGTGGGACGGGGGGTGGTCAGCAGCGCGATCTCCTCCGAGATGGCGAGCAGACCGATGGGCACCGCCGTGCTGATAAAGGCAAGATCGATGGCGATCGCCAGGTCCTGACCCTCCTCCATTCGGCCAATGACCACCTGCTCGGCAAAGAGGCGACGCTGGCGCTCGATAAAGGCGCCATAGATCAGGGCCCTGAACTTCTTCTGGGGATAGGGGGTATCGAGCAGGGTCTCCATGGTCAGGATGGCGGCACCGGTGCGACCGCGCAGTTGATAGTCGGGGACGAGGGGGAAGTGCTTGCCTAGGCGGGGGGGTGGCCGAAACCCGCTGGTGCGGCTGTACATGTCACCCAGAATGAATCCAAGCATAAAACCTCCGAAGTCAGATGACGGGGGTCGCGATGCGATCGCATGTGCCACTCCCGGGCAGATGAGTGCCGATCCGTGCTGCTCGTCGGCAGGGTCCCTGATTTCATTATTAATCATACAGTTAATAATCCACCCAAACCCCGACCAAGGTCACAATAACGGCAGTTGATGACAAAGAACACAAATAAGGATGGTGCGGGGAAGATGAGCCGGCTGCATCGCAAGGAGTGCGGGATACGCCAGGGCGGCAAAGCAGGGCGGACTCCGGGGCCCCCTCACAGGGAGGGTCATGACAGGAGTGATATGCATCGGGGGGCGGCAAGTCGGGGCAGGCAAGGGGAAGGCCCCCTCCCCTTGCTTCTGCGCCCTGCTGGCGGGCTGCGTTCGCGCCACTGAAAAGATATGGCATAGGCGGTGTGGCGACCCGCCCATGTCAGCCTCCGCCGCAGGGGCTAAAAAGCGCCCTCTCTTTCTCCCGTATTTATGTCATGACCTGTGGCCATGCAAAGAGGGTGAATGTTATTTCAGTGTGCTCACCGCAGCATATTTTGGCGGCGCTGAACAGGGCGTCGAGAGAGCGATAAATAGATAGCTATGCAAAACTGGGAGAATAAGCTGCCATTTCGCCAAAAGTATTAACGGAGGATTCACAGGCTGTAACCCTGATGCGCGACAATATGGCGCTATCTGGTTCCACTTTCATGGTAAAGCGGGATCATCATCACCTTTATTTGCCATGTCCGTCATGAATTGAATCGCAAAATGAATATATTTCACTCTGTTGAGCCACCTCATAGAAACCGGATCCCGGTTTGCATCCCGGGATAACCGCCCCCTAGAATTCTCCCGTCTGAATCACCAGGCCAACTTCTCTCCCTTGTCTGTTGCACGCGCTGTCTGCATCGAAACAGGGCTCGACACTGTGATGATCGTTCTCCTTTTCTCCGTCGCCCTGCGGCGGGAACGGGCAACTGTTGCCGCAATATCACGAGTCATCAGCGTGCCGTATTCGGCCAGGGAAGAACAATGCGGCCCGGACCCTACATCAAAAACGAAAAAGGAGTATCGCCATGAGTGGTACCATCATCAAGTCAGCCAGAAATACCCCCAATGCGCCTCAGGATCTGGGGCCCTATACCCAGAGCGTGGCCTTCTCCCACTACAACAATATTGCCGCCCAGCTCCCGGTCGATCCGAAAACGGGCGCGCTGGTCGCAGGGGATATCCAGGCGCAGGCCAGACAGTGTCTCACCAATATCCAGGCCATCGTCCAGAGCGTTGGCCACGGCATGGAGGACATGGTGAAGGTGACCCTGTTCCTCGCGGACATCGCCGACCTCGATGCCGTCAACGCCGTCTATCGGGAATTCTTCCCCCACTCGCTGCCGACCCGCACAGTGCTCGCCGTCGCCAGTCTGCCGCTCGGCGCCAGGGTGCAGATGGACGCCCTGCTCTCCAACGGGGAAGGCACCTTCCCCCAGGCCCCCTGCCCGCTGCTCAAGATCTCCCGAAACAGCGACCGCGCCCCGCAGGATCCGCTCTCCAGCCAGAGCGTCGCCTTCTCCCATTACAACAATATCGGTGCCCAGCTGCCCCTCGACCCCGCCTCCGGCGCCCTGGTTGACGGTGGCATCCGCGAGCAGGCGGCCCAGTGCCTGCGCAATATCAAAACCGTGCTGGAGAGCATCGACGTGCCCTTTGACGACATCGTCAAGGTGACCGTCTATCTGACCAATCTGGCGGATCTCGACGCCGTCAACGAGGTTTACACCACCTTCTTCCCGGACTCCGCCATCGCCCGTGCCGTCGCCTATCTGCCCGCCCGCTCTGTGGTCAGTGCCGCCGCCCTGCCGCTGAGCGCCCGGGTGCAGATGGATGCGGTCATCTCCCACGGTGACGGCACCCCGCCCCAGCTGGTGGAAGACAGGCACAATCTGGTGATCCGTGCCCGCAATACCGACAAGGCACCGAGAAGCCCGCTGCATACCCAGAGCGTCGCCTTCTCCCACTACAACCATATCGCGGGCCAGCTGCCGCTCGACATGACCACAGACAAAGTGCTGACCGGTTGCGTCCGTGAGCAGACCGCCCAGTGCCTCGGCCATATCAAGACCATCGTCGAGAGCATCGGCCACGTGATGGACGATATCGTCAAGGTCAATATCCAGCTTGCCAACATCGCGGATCTGGCGGAGGTGGATGCCATCTACGCCAAATATTTCCCGGGCTATCTGCCTGCCCGCACCGTGATTGGCGTCAGCGAGCTGCCCGCCGGCGCCCTGGTGCAGATGGATGCGGTGATGTCCAACGCCGAAAGCACCCCGCCGCAGGTGTAAGTTTTCGCTCAAAAAAAAAAGAGGCCGGCTATATGCCGGTCTCTTTTTTGGTAACAGGAAGGGATATTATTTTTATGGCATCGTCTTAAAGAACGCGAACGTCCGATTACGCTTCGCTAATCGAACCTACAGGCTGTGGTGATTTTTCTTGATTGCTCTTCGCTTTTAACTTTGCATTGCGTGCAGATATAAATTTCCTAGCGATTTTTATTTGCTTTTTAGACATTGGGATTTTATCTTTACTGGCAACTGCATTTATTTTAACTTCTAAAATCCCTTCAAATATAGTTAAATTAGGTTTAGTAAATCCTTGGCTAAGAATCAACTCTTGAAAAACCATGGACTCGATAAGTAGATTTTTAAAAAATTTATTGTCACCATATACAACTGCCTGATAAAATAAATATTTTACCTCATACGCTGTTAGTTGTGATGCTAAAATTCTCCAGTAAGTTTCTTTAATTAGTGGAGCCTTACATTCCTCATCTATAAGGGTAAGGATACTATAGAAAGTACCGATATATCGACTTTGCTTAATAAAAACAGACTTAATAGACCGAATTAGTTCATATTTATAGGCAAGTAGAGCATTCTCTTCACTTGGAAGGGAACGATATCCTTGTGAAGCCCACAATTTATCAAACTTTAAGATTAAAAATCGCAATGCCTCGACACCACAGAGCCGAGTTGATTGCTCTTGGGTTCTGATAGATAAATCTTTAAGATTTTCTTTATATAATTTTAGTAACTGATAAAAAGAATCTTCAAATCTCTGCCTTGCAAAAGTCTGACTCTGTGAAAACATTTCTTTTCTTGTCTCAATCAGCTCTTCTCTCGTTAATTTAAGATCTTCTCTTTGCATAAAGAGAGTCGCTAATATTCCAGAGAATGCAATACCAGTAAAAAATGAAGTTAATACTCCAAAGCTATCCCCAAATGTTCCAGCTTTAGTAACTGAAAATTCAGAAATTGGCCACACAATCCAAAGTAATGCCGCACCATAGAGAGCAAAGATTAAAAAAATTATTAATAATGATATATAAAATGGCTTTTCGTAACTATTCATACTCAAGCGTGCTCGTTAGAATGAATTGTCAAATGTTACTACCGGCCCCCCCCATAATGACAATGGTGTTATTTGGATGTTTTCATGGCTCGAAAAGTATCTTTAAAAAATAGTTTATATATATACATAATTAACTGAAATCTTCCTTTAACTCCATAAAAAACGCCCCCCATCTTGCGATGGAGGGCGTTTTATTGTTCCGGCTATTGAGCCAAAAAGGCCCAACGTTCAGCGATTACAGGGACTCTGCGGTCGCAACCACGTTTTCCACGGTAAAGCCGAATTCCTTGAACAGCAGCTCGGCCGGAGCGGACTCACCGAAGGTGCGCATGCCGATGATCTTGCCGCCGAAACCGACGTACTTGTACCAGTAGTCGGCGATGCCCGCTTCGATGGCCACACGCTTGGTGACGGCGGCCGGCAGGACGGACTCTTTGTACTCGGCAGATTGAGCGTCGAACACGTCGGTAGACGGGATGGAGACCACGCGCACGGCACGGCCATTGGCAGTCAGCTGCTCATAGGCAGTCACGGCCAGCTCCACTTCGGAACCGGTGGCGATCAGGATCAGCTCCGGGGTACCGGCGCAATCCTTCAGCACGTAACCACCCTTGGCGGCATCGGCCAGTTGCTGGGCGGTGCGGTCCATCTGGGCCAGGTTCTGACGGGAGAAGATCAGGGAGGTCGGGCCGTCGGTACGCTCGATGGCGTGTTTCCAGGCGATGGCGGACTCTACCTGGTCACACGGGCGCCAGGTGCTCATGTTCGGGGTCAGACGCAGGGAGGCGATCTGCTCGACCGGCTGGTGAGTCGGACCATCTTCACCCAGACCGATGGAGTCGTGGGTGTAGACGAAGATGGCGCGCTGCTTCATCAGGGCGGCCATGCGCAGGGCGTTGCGGGCGTACTCCATGAACATCAGGAAGGTGGCGCCGTAGGGGATGAAACCACCGTGCAGGGCGATGCCGTTCATGATGGCGGACATGCCGAACTCGCGCACGCCGTAGTGGATGTAGTTGCCTGCGGCGCTCTCGGGAGTCAGGGACTTGGAGCCGGACCACATGGTCAGGTTGGACGGCGCGAGATCCGCGGAGCCGCCCATGAATTCCGGCAGCAGCTTGCCGAAGGCTTCCAGAGAGTTCTGGGACGCTTTACGGGTCGCGATCTTGGCCGGGTTGGCCTGCAGGGTTTCGATGATCTTGGCGGATTCAGCAGCCCAGTTGGCCGGCAGCTCGCCAGCGGTACGGCGCTTGAACTCGGCAGCCAGGGCCGGGTGAGCGGCTTCATAGGCGGCGAACTTGGCAGCCCAGTCGGATTCGAGCTTGGCACCCTTCTCCTGACCGTTCCACTCGGCGGCGATGTCGGACGGGATGACGAACGGCGCGTGGTCCCACTTCAGGAAGGCACGGGCGGCGGCGATCTCGTCGTTGCCCAGCGGTGCGCCGTGGCAGTCGTGGGAGCCGGACTTGTTCGGGGAACCGTAGCCGATGATGGTGCGGCAGCAGATCAGGGTCGGCTTGCCGGTCTCGGCCTTGGCGGCTTCGATGGCAGCGTTGATGGCTTCCGGGTTGTGACCGTCAACGGCCGGGATGACGTGCCAGCCGTAGGCTTCGAAGCGCTTGGGAGTGTCGTCGGTGAACCAGCCTTCTACGTGACCGTCGATGGAGATGCCGTTGTCATCCCAGAACGCGATCAGCTTGCCCAGACCCAGGGTGCCGGCCAGGGAGCAGGCTTCGTGGGAGATACCTTCCATCAGGCAGCCGTCGCCCATGAAGGCGTAGGTGTAGTGGTCGACGATGTCGTGACCCGGCTGGTTGAACTGCTCGGCCATGGCCTTCTCGGCGATCGCCATGCCCACGGCGTTGGTGATGCCCTGACCCAGCGGGCCGGTGGTGGTTTCAACGCCCGGCGCATAACCGTACTCCGGGTGACCCGGGGTGCGAGAGTGCAGCTGGCGGAAGTTTTTCAGATCGTCGATGGAGAGGTCATAACCGGAGAGGTGCAGCAGGGAGTACAGCAGCATGGAGCCGTGGCCGTTGGAGAGAATGAAACGGTCGCGGTCGGCCCACTTGGGGTTGTTCGGGTTGTGTTTGAGGTGGCTGCGCCACAGCACTTCAGCGATATCCGCCATTCCCATGGGGGCGCCCGGGTGACCGGAGTTGGCTTTTTGAACGGCATCCATACTCAATGCACGAATGGCATTGGCAAGCTCTTTACGAGAAGGCATCTGTATCTCCTGCGATTGCTTCATTTGATGGCCAAGATTAAGGCGCGTTATTGTCCCAGCAGGGGGCGCGGCGTGCAAATATTATCTGGGCGAATAAAGTGGCTTTGGGAGCACAATCGCTTTTCTGGGCGGGGAAAACGATTCAATCCGCCCCCTGCTTTACCTCCATGGAGGTGGATCCCTTCCCCATCCCGCCCCGGGCGGCTCCACCCCCAAATAGTGCTGGCAATCACCGGATGACCTATTTAAAATAGACGTCCAGATGTAGATACCTCTACAGTCATCCTGTCATTATCCGGTTATGGCCAAGGCGATAACCCTTACGAATCGAGAACCAAACATGGCAAAGCTGTTTACTTCCGAGTCGGTCTCCGAAGGCCATCCCGATAAAATCGCCGACCAGATCTCCGATGCGGTGCTGGACGCCATCCTGCAGCAGGACACCAAGGCGCGCGTCGCCTGCGAAACCCTGGTCAAGACCGGCATGGTGATGGTAGCCGGCGAAGTGACCACCTCTGCCTGGGTCGACATCGAACAGATCGTGCGCGACACCGTGCGCGAGATTGGTTACACCCACTCCGACATGGGCTTCGACGCCGACTCCTGCGCCGTGCTGAACGCCATCGGCAAACAGTCTCCGGACATCAACCAGGGCGTCGACCGTACCGACCCGCTGGAGCAAGGTGCCGGTGACCAGGGCCTGATGTTCGGCTACGCCACCAACGAAACCGACGTGCTGATGCCCGCGCCCATCACCTACTCCCACCTGCTGGTGAAGCGTCAGGCAGAAGTGCGCAAGAACGGCACCCTGCCGTGGCTGCGTCCGGACGCCAAGAGCCAGCTGACCTTCGCCTACGACGACGCAGGCAAGATCCTGGGTGTCGATGCCGTGGTGCTCTCCACCCAGCATTGCGACTCCATCAGCCACAGCGATCTGGTGGAAGCGGTGCGCGAAGAGATCATCAAGCCGGTGCTGCCCGCCGAGTGGATCAACAAGGACACCAAGTACTTCATCAACCCGACCGGTCGTTTCGTCATCGGCGGCCCCATGGGTGACTGCGGTCTGACCGGTCGCAAGATCATCGTCGACACCTACGGCGGCATGGCCCGTCACGGTGGTGGCGCCTTCTCCGGCAAGGATCCGTCCAAGGTGGACCGCTCCGCCGCCTACGCCGCCCGCTACGTGGCCAAGAACATCGTGGCCGCAGGCCTCGCGGATCGCTGTGAAGTGCAGGTCTCCTACGCCATCGGCGTGGCCGAGCCCACCTCCATCAGCGTCGAAACCTTCGGTACCGGCAAGGTGGCCGAAGCCCTGCTGGTCAAGCTGGTGCGCGAGTTCTTCGAGCTGCGCCCCTATGGCCTCATCGAGATGCTGGATCTGAAGCGCCCGATCTACCAGGCAACCGCCGCTTACGGCCACTTCGGCCGCGACGAGTTCCCCTGGGAGAAGACCGACAAGGCCGAGCTGCTTCGCGCTGCCGCCGGCCTGTAAGGCCCGAGGTTGTGATAAAAGGGGAGCCAGGCTCCCCTTTTGCTTTTGTGTCCGTCCCGAGGATCCCATGCCTGCCACTGCCACCCGGCTTGACCCCGCCCTCATCGAGATGCTGCTCGCGCGCGTCGAGGCCTGCTTTGTGCAGGCTGAAACGCGCCTTGGCCGCACCTTTCTCCGCCCGCAAGTCCATTGCAACATGCGGGGCCGGGCGGCAGGGTCTGCGCGGCTGCAAACCTGGGAGCTGCGTTTCAATCCGGCGCTCTATCAGGCCAATCAGCAGGCGTTTCTCAGGGAAGTAGTGCCCCACGAGGTGGCGCACCTGCTGGTCTATGCGCTCTGGGGAGAGGGGCGTGGCAAGAGCCGGGTACTGCCCCACGGTCGCCAGTGGCAGTCGGTGATGCGGGAGCTGTTCGGTCTCGAACCCAGCACCACCCACAGCTTCGATCTGGGGGTGCTGGCCCAGCGCACCTTCGTGTATGCCTGCGCCTGCCAGCAGCATCCCCTCTCGGTGCGCCGCCACAACAAGGTGATGCGCGGCGAGGCCCGCTATCACTGCCGCCGCTGTCGCCAGCCCCTGGTGTGGCAGCGCGACACGACGGCGGATTGAGTCACCCCGTGTCGCGCTCCTGTGATAGGGTGCGCGCTTACTTCATTCAACTGTCTCATTGCCAAGGATATTCATGTTTCGCCCTCTGCTCTCCCTCTGCCTGGCCCTGCTGGTCAGCGCCCCGGCCCATGCCGACAACATCCAGACCTTTCGCGCCGCCAAGCAGGATCTGAACAAGCTCTACCAGAGCCACCCCGTCACCTTCTACTGCGGCTGCAACATCAAGTTCAGCGGCAAGAAGATGGCCCCCGACTGGGAGAGCTGCGGCTACCTGCCGCGCAAACAGGCCGAGCGGGCCTCCCGCATCGAATGGGAGCACGTGGTGCCCGCCTGGGAGTTCGGCCACCAGCTCCAGTGCTGGCAGGACGGGGGTCGCAAGAATTGCGGCAAGAGCGACGAGTTCAACAGGATGGAGGGAGACATGCACAACCTCTTCCCCACCATCGGCGAGGTGAACGGTGATCGGGCGAACTTCCGCTTCAGCGACTGGAACGGCAAACCGAACCAGTACGGCAAGTGCCAGATGCTGGTGGACTTCAAGGAGCGCCAGGTGCAGCCGCCCAAGGGGCCGGTGCGTGGCCAGATCGCCCGCGCCTACCTCTACATGAGCCAGCAGTACGGACTGCGTCTGGCGGCCCAGCAGCGCAAGCTTTACGAAGCCTGGGACAGGCAGTATCCGGCTGATCGCTGGGAGTGCGAGCGCAACCGCCGTATCGGCAAGCTGCAGGGCAATACCAATCCCTTCATTGAAAAGCAGTGCCAATAACCCCATTTGACCAGGGAGGGGGAGCGTCCCCCTCCTCCTGAATCCCTTCACTCTCTGTCTCGCGAGCCTTGCTCGCCGCCGTGCAGTAGGGTATTGAAGGGTTTCCAAGCAAGAGACTGACTATCAGCCATGCGCATTCCACGTATCTATGAACCGGCCAGCCTGCAGGTTGGCCAGACCCTCGCCCTGTCGGAAGACGGTGCCAATCACATCGGCCGCGTGCTGCGCATGCAGCCGGGCCAGCAGCTCGAGCTGTTCAACGGCGACGGCAACCAGTACCCCGCCACCATCGCCAACGTCGGCAAGAAGTCGGTGGAAGTGACCATCGACAGTTGCGAGACCCGCTCGGTGGAGTCCCCCCTTGCCATCCACCTGGGTCAGGTGATCAGCCGCGGCGACAAGATGGACTTCACCATCCAGAAATCCGTGGAGCTCGGCGTCACCTGCATCACGCCGCTCTTCTCCGAGCGCTGCGGCGTCAAGCTGCCCGCCGATCGGCTGGAGAAAAAACGCGAGCAGTGGCAAAAAGTGGTGATCAGCGCCTGCGAGCAGTGCGGCCGCAATACCGTGCCCGAGGTGCGCATGCCGATGGAGCTGGACGCCTGGCTGGCGGAAGAGACTCAGGAGCTCAAGCTCAACCTGCACCCGCGCGCCCCTTACAGCATCAACACCCTGCCCATCCCCGAGCACGGCGTGCGCCTGCTGATCGGCCCGGAAGGGGGCTTGTCCAGCGACGAGATCGCCCGTACCGTGCAGGAAGATTTCAAGGAGATGCTGCTGGGGCCGCGGGTGCTGCGCACCGAAACCGCCGCCCTGACGGCAATTACTGCGCTTCAGTGCCGCTTTGGCGATCTGGCCTGACAGCCGACCCCACCCCGACCCTCCCCTTCGCAGGGGAGGGAGCAACAGGCCCCTCCCCCTTGTGAAGGGGGAGGCAGGGAGGGGGTCATCACATCCCATCGAGCCATTAGGAAGGAAACTCGGATGACCATTAAACTCGGCATCGTGATGGACCCCATCTCGGCCATCAACATCAAGAAGGACTCCAGCTTCGCCATGCTCGAAGAGGCGCAAAAGCGCGGCTACGAGCTGTTCTATCTGGAGATGAAGGATCTCTACATGGAGGCCGGTCGCGCCTTCGGTACCATGCGCCCGCTCACCGTCAAATATGACTATGCCGACTGGTACAGCCTCGGCGAGGTGGTGGATCAGCCGCTCTCCAGCCTGGATGTGATCCTGATGCGCAAGGATCCCCCCTTCGACACGGAGTTCATCTACGCCACCTACATGCTGGAGCGGGCCGAGGATGAGGGCTGCCTCATCGTCAACAAGCCCCAGAGCCTGCGCGACGCCAACGAGAAGCTCTACACCGCCTGGTTTGCCGAGCACACCCCGACCACGCTCGTCACTCGCAGAGCAGACAAGCTGCGGGCCTTCCACGCCAGGCACAAGGACGTCATCCTCAAGCCGCTGGACGGCATGGGCGGCGCCTCCATCTTCCGCATGAAGGAGGATGACGCCAACGTCGGCGTCATCATCGAGACATTAACCTCTCACGGCAGCCAGTACTGCATGGCGCAGACCTATCTGCCCGCCATCAAGGATGGCGACAAGCGGGTGCTGGTGGTGGACGGCGAACCAGTACCTTACTGCCTGGCCCGCATTCCGGCCCAAGGTGAGACCCGTGGCAACCTGGCGGCCGGTGGCCGTGGTGAGGCCCGCCCCTTGAGTGACGCGGACTGGGCCATCGCCCGCGCGGTGGGCCCGACGCTGAAAGAGAAGGGGCTCATCTTCGTCGGCCTCGACATCATCGGCGATCGCCTGACCGAGATTAACGTCACCAGCCCGACCTGCATCCGCGAGATTGAGGCGGCCTTCGACGTCTCCATCACCGGCATGCTGATGGACGCCATCGAGCGCCGACTGGGCCGCTGACCCCTTCGTTGCCACGGCGAGGACACACACACAAGGGGCCGTGAAGGCCCCTTTGACTGCCGCCCTCCTGCCGGCAAAAAGCGGTTTTGCCCGCCGCCATCAACTGCCATAATCACCCCAAATACCTTTGCACGCTTAGAGATACATACGCTCCATGCAAACACTGCAAAATCACTTTCTGCTCGCCATGCCGAGCCTCACGGACGCTTATTTCCAGCGCTCCCTGGTCTATCTGTGCGAACACAGCAGCGAAGGCGCCATGGGACTGGTGGTCAACATTCCGGTCGACATGTCCCTGGACGCCATGCTGACCAAGCTCAACCTCAATCCCCCCGCCACCGCCGAGATGAAACAGCCGGTGTTACAGGGGGGGCCGGTGCACGGGGATCGCGGCTTCGTGCTGCACAGCTTCCGCCCGGGCTTCAACTCCACCCTGCAGGTGAGCGACGAGATGATGGTCACCACCTCCAAGGACATCCTGGAGACCCTGGGCACCGACGAGGCGCCGGACCACTGGCTGGTGGCGCTCGGTTACGCCGGCTGGAGTGCAGGCCAGCTCGAGCAGGAGCTGGTGGATGGCGCCTGGCTGGTGATCCCCCCCAATCCCAAGCTGGTCTTCGATACCCCCATCCACCTGCGCTGGCAGCAAGCCGCCGCGAGCATTGGGGTCAACCCCCTGCACCTCTCCAGCCAGGTGGGCCATAGCTGACACCCCGGACCTCCCCTCCGGGGGAGACGGCACGCTCTCCCCCCACGATCAGGGGGAGACAGGGAGGGGTCTTCCCCCTTCATTTATCCATCCATTTCGAGGAGACCCCATGTCATCACGCAGCATCATGGGCTTTGACTACGGCACCAAGAGCATCGGTGTCGCCATCGGCCAGGAGCTCACGGGCAGCGCCCGCCCCCTTCGCTCCCTCAAGGCCAACGACGGCATCCCCAACTGGGACGAGATAGAGAAGCTGATCAAGGAGTGGCAACCGGATCTGCTGATCGTCGGTCTGCCGCTCAACATGGATGGCACGGACCAGGAGATCACGGTGCGAGCTCGCAAGTTCGGCAATCGCCTGCACGGTCGCTTCGGCAAGCCGGTGGAGTTCAAGGACGAGCGGCTCACCACCACGGATGCCCGCGCCCGCCTGTTTGAACGTGGCGGCTACAAGGCGCTGGACAAGGGGAGCGTGGACGGCGTCTCCGCCCAGCTCATCGTCGAAGCCTGGATGGAAGAGCAGTACGACTAAACCGGGGAGCCTCCTCCCCCTTGCTTCTCTTTCACCGCCCCGCTCCCCATGGGCCCGCCCTAGGCAAAACGCGTCATCCCCGCCGCGGCCAGGCCATAGAGCCGCCGGATCTCCCCCCGCAACCACATCACCTTGGCATCCTGATTGTGGCGCTTGTGCCACAGCAGGATGAAGGCGATCTCCAGCTGGGCATAGAGAGACTCTTCCAGCGGCAACGGCATGGGGATGAGGTCGGGGTGATGTCTGGCGGCATAGTCCGCGCAATATGAAGGCACCACGGCGATCAGCTCGTGGCTCTTTTGGGCGGCGATATGCAGCGCCTGCTCGAAGCTCGCCACCATGATGGGCACCTGCCGCCTGTGGCCTTCGTCCTCCAGCAGATCATCCAGTGCCCAGCTGTCGCTGGCCTCCCACACCACGCTCACCTGGGGGCAGGCCAGAAAGCGGGTCAGCGACCACGTCTGCCCGAGCAAGGGGTGATCCTTGCGCAGGAACACCACGGGACGATCGCAGAACAGCACCTCATGATCGATGTAATAGGGCAGCCGGTTGACCCTGGCATGGGAGCGGCCGTGGGTCTCCCGGGCACAGAAGCCGAGATCCGCCTCCCCGTTGACGATGTCGTTGAGAGAGTGGTGATCCCAGCCCAGCATCCTGACCACGGAGTGGGGGTACTTCTGGTAGATGGTCGTGGGCAGCTCGCTCAGGAAGCTGATGCCAAAGGGGGACTCCATCACCAGACTGAAGCGGGCCCCCTCGGGGATCGCCTCGCGGTTGAGGGTGCTGATGCTCTCGGTGAGCTGGAACCAGGTCTTGAGCTCCTCTGCCAGGGTCAGGGAGAGGTTGGTCGGCTGCAAGCCCTGGCGCACGCGCACGAAGAGGGGGTCCCCGAACCAGTCCCGCAGCTTGCCGAGCCAGCGCAGCAGCAAGAGGGTCAGGAAGGAAGCGGACATGCTCACCCCGGCCATCGCCATCATCAGCCGGGTGTACTGCTCGGGAGACAGGCCGAACGTGGTCATCAGGACGAGGGGCGAGACGCTCACATAGACCAGGATGGCAGTCACGCTGGCGCTGGTCAGCAAGGCGCGCTGCATGAAGGGGGCCATGCCCAGCAGGGCCAACGGCGATGCCCACGCAGGCTGGCGGGCGGGGCGGGTCTCCTTGAGCAGTCGCAGGTTGACCAGGGCACTGATGGCAGCCACCAGCGCCATGCCCACGAAGATGCCGCGCCACTCGAAGTGCGACAGGATGAGATAACCGAGTACGGGAGCCAGCACCGGAATGACGCAAATCACGCCGTTGATGAGGGAGAGGGCCATCGCGAGGCGCGCCTGGCTCAGCACATCCCGCAGCACGGTGAAGGTCATGATGTAGAGCGCTCCAGCGCCCACCCCTTGCCAGAAACGCCCCAGATAAAACTGGGCGATGCCGGTTGCCTCCGCCGCCACCAGGGAAGCGACCACGAAGATGAGGGCGCCCCCCAGCACCACGGGACGCCTGCCATGGCGATCCGCCAGCATGCCCCCCGGCAGCACGGTAGCCGCCATGCCCAGCAGATAGATGGAAAAAGCGGTGTGGATCTGCGCCTCGCTCCCCTGCAGGGTTTGCGCAATGCGGGGGACGGCCACCAGATAGAGATCGATCCCGAGGGGATAGAGGATGATCATCAGAAAAGTACACAGCAGAAACATACCCATGAAGGCTCCATAGCAGCAGGTTTCACCATCACAGGTGCGCTGTCAGCGAGATTGACAACTCAATCCTGCAAAAGCAGAGGAAGATGCCGGGCACTATAGAGCGGACGGCCTGCCGGGGCCTAGTGACGAGATGGCACTCGGTGGATGCCAATCCGGACATCTCCCGCAGGAGAGGCCCGGACTGGCATGCTCATCGACCCGCCCCCTGCCAGGTCGCCCTTGAGGGGTCGGGTCCGAGGTAACGGGCACGCCGCGATGCGACGTGCCCTCAAGGCTCAGCGACGGCGCACCATTACCTGGCCAGTTGCGTCAGGATGGCGTGGGCCGCTTTCACCCTGGCCGGGATAGGATAGTTGCGGTTGGCCAGCATGACGATGCCGATCCCTTTGGCCGGCACGAAGGCCACATAGGCGCCGAAGCCGCTGGTCGAGCCGGTCTTGTTGAAGAGCACAGGGTGCCCTGCCGCAGCGGGCGCGGGCGCCGCCGGGTTGGCATTGTAAATCATCGCCGGGGAGTTGCCCGCCAGCAATGTCTGCTCGCTGACGGGATAGGCGTAACTCTCCCAACCCAGTCCCTGGGTCATCCCGCCTACCGAGTAGTGCCCTTTGTGGGTCAGGGAGATGGCCTGCTGCAACGCCTTGTCATCAACCCCGCTGATGTTGGCCTTCACAAAGCGCAGCAGATCCGCCGAGCTGGTCTTGATGCCGTAGGCCTCGTCCGCCAGCATGCCGGGGCTGACCCTGATGGGCTTGTCCTCTTTCGAATAGCCATAGGCATAACTCGCCATGGCCTGCTTCGGCACATTGACATAGGTGTGGTGCAGGCCAAGCCCCGGCAGGAGCGTCTGCTCCATCAACTGGGCAAACGGCTGCTTCATGCTGCTCGCCGCCAGGTGGCCGAACAGCCCTATGCTGGGGTTAGAGTACTGGCGATGGGAACCCGGCGAGTAGGCTGGGGTCCACTGGCGGTAGTAGGCCTGCATCTTCTCGAGCGAATCCACCTCCTCGGGGAATTGCAGCGGCAAGCCGCCCGCGCTGTAGGTAGCCAGCTCCCCCATGGTGATGCTGTCAAAGGCGGATCCCTTGAGCCAGGGGGCGTGCCGGCTCGCCTTGTCATCCAGTTGCATCGCTCCCTTGACCACCGCATAGGCTCCTAGGGTCGCGGTCAGGGGCTTGCTCACGGAGCCTATCTCGAACAGGGTCTGCTCGCTGACACCGACCGCGCGCTCCCGATCGGCCACACCGTAGTTGAAATAGTGGGCCTTGCCATCCTTGAGCACGGCCACCGCCATGCCCGGGATCCTGTGCTCCTTGAGCAGCGGCCGGATGCTGGCATCCACCACGGGGCGCAGGGGATCGGTCGCCGCCTTGTCACCGGCATGAGCCAGACCGGCCCACATCAGGGTGGCCAAAGCGCCCCACAGGATGGATTGTCGTTGTTGCATAGCATGTCTCCTGACTGTCGTTAGCAAGGTATCGCCATGGCGGCGACTGATGAGCCCAGCATAGTCCCACGAGGTGTGCTGCCGATGAGGCTCTGTGAAGTCTGTGTGAAGCCACCCCCTCTTTTTACCCATGAAAAAGGGGAGCCATGGCTCCCCTTCAATCACCTTGCAACACGGGCTTATTTCTTGCCCGGGTTGTCCCAGATCCCCTCTTCCAGCTGACTGCGCAGCTCGGGGTACTTGTTGGCATCGAAGGTGGGGACGCGCCCCAGCTTGAGCTGGTCGTTGTAGTCCTTGGCCAGCTTGATGGCGACGCCGGAGAGCAGCAGGATGGCCACCAGGTTGACGATGGCCATCAGCCCCATGGAGACATCCGCCAGAGCCCACACGGTCGGCAGCTCGCCCACGGAGCCGAACATCACCATGCCCAGCACGAACATCCGGAACAGCATCAGGCCGCCCTTGTGGTTGTGCTCGAGGAACACCAGGTTGGTCTCCGCATAGGAGTAGTTCGCCACGATGGAGGTGAAGGCGAAGAAGAAGATGG
Source organism: Aeromonas sp. QDB68 (assembly GCF_027707405.1). Lineage (NCBI taxonomy): Bacteria > Pseudomonadati > Pseudomonadota > Gammaproteobacteria > Aeromonadales > Aeromonadaceae > Aeromonas > Aeromonas sp. QDB68. The sequence continues at coordinate 93,585 of NZ_JAPCIQ010000004.1, forward strand.
CCGCTGCGATGAAGATGTTGCCACCGCCGCCCACCTGGGAGGAGAGCGCACGCTGGGTCAGCTCGACACCGGTCACACCGGAGCCCGGCTCGAACTGGCCGGACATCAGGATGATGGCGGCAGTACAGGTACAGATGACGATGGTATCGAGGAAGACACCCAGCATCTGCACATAACCCTGGGAGGCCGGGTGCGGCGGATAGGGGGTGGCGGTGGCGGCAGCATTGGGGGCAGAGCCCATGCCCGCCTCGTTGGAGAAGAGGCCGCGCTTGATGCCGTTGATCATCGCCTGGGAGATGGCATAGCCCATGGCGCCGGAACCCGCCTGCTCGATGCCGAACGCAGACTTGATGATCAGGGCCAGCACGCCGGGCAGCTCGCTGATGTTCATGGCCACCACGAACAGCGCCATCAGGATGTAGGCGAGCGCCATGAAGGGCACCACCAGCTCGGCGAAACGGGCGATGCCGCGGATGCCGCCGAAGATGATGAGGCCGGAGAGCACCACCAGGGCCAGACCGCTCACCCAGTCAGGGATGCCGAAGGCGACGTTCATGGCCAGGCTGATGGAGTTGGCCTGCACCGCGTTGAACACCAGACCGAAGGCCAGCAGCAGGCAGAGGGAGAAGACCACCCCCATCCAGCGCATGCCGAGGCCGCGCTCCATGTAGTAGGCGGGACCGCCCCGGTAGTTGCCATCCTCATCCTTGACCTTGTAGAGCTGGGCCAGGGTGCTCTCCACGAAGGCGGTGGCCATGCCGATGAAGGCGATCAGCCACATCCAGAAGACGGCGCCAGGGCCACCCAGATAGATGGCGACGGCCACACCGGCCAGATTGCCCGTCCCGACGCGTGCCGCCAGGCTGGTACACAGAGCCTGGAAGGAGGAGATGCCGGCGCTGTCGGATTTGCGACTGTTGCGCAGGACCGAGAACATGTGGCCGAAGTGGCGGATCTGGATAAAGCCCAGACGGAAGGTAAAGAAGATACCGACCCCGATCAGCAGGTAAATGAGCACGGCTCCCCACATCAGGTCGTTAATCATTGCAATCAAGGTGTCCATAATTCTCTCGTTGTTATCACATCCATGGCCAGTCTGCGCTGACCGCTCTCTGTCAATTTCCGAACCAGCATTGCGCCGAAGGGGCGGAATCTAGCATAGCGAGGGAATTCAGAATAGTGACAGGGCTCACTGGGGAGACAAAAAACGAGCAATTTGATGCAAAAAAGCTTCATTTAGCACGCAATAAATCAACAAAAATTGATGCGCAACCCAGCCCCACACAAATTAGAGCCAATAGAGAACCATTTTACAACTCATCCCATGGGGGTAAAAACCGCTGAGTGAAACGAAACCAGGGAGACAAGCGTTTGCCTCTCATGCCTCATCGGCAAGGGGTTGTAACGCAAAACGTTTTACACGTAATTAAATTTCAAGTAGCTGACAGAACTATTTATGTGACCTCCCGCACAAATTCATGAATCCACCAAAATAATTGCGCTTTTCCATGTCGGAGCCAGCCGCCACACCATGAATAAAACTCTTTTTTTATCAAACACTTTCACCCGACAGCCGGTACCGCTTTCACCACCTGGCTGATTCGCATACAAGCCCCCCTATTGCAGGATGCGCCACATCCGTATTAATTAGGCAGGCAATGACGATGGGGCCTGCCCATCGCCCCTTTCTGAGCCTGAGCCGCCGGGATCTTGTAATTTAATTTCAGAACTGCCGTCTCATGCCCGCCACCCTGGGATTGCTCCCTCATAAAGAGATGATATTTGCCATGGCCGATAAATTGACCCAGCTGAAAGCCCTGACCACAGTGGTTGCCGATACCGGCGACATCGAAGCCATCAAGCGCTACCAGCCCATCGATGCCACCACCAACCCCTCTCTGGTACTCAAGGCCTCCGAGATCCCCGAGTACGCAGCCCTGATCCAGGACGCCATTGCCTGGGCCAAATCCCAGAGCCAGGACAAGGCACAGCAAATCATCGACGCAGGCGACAAGCTGGCGGTCAACATCGGCCTCGAAGTGCTGAAAATCGTCCCGGGCCGCATCTCCACCGAAGTGGACGCCCGCCTCTCCTTCGACACCGACGCCAGCATCGCCAAGGCCCGCAAGCTGATCCGCCTCTACAACGAAGCCGGCATCAGCAATGATCGCATCCTGATCAAGCTGGCCTCCACTTGGGAAGGGATCCGTGCCGCCGAGGTGCTGGAGAAAGAGGGTATCCAGTGCAACCTGACCCTGCTGTTCTCCTTCGCCCAGGCTCGTGCCTGTGCCGAAGCCGGCGCCTTCCTCATCTCCCCGTTCGTGGGCCGCATCCTCGACTGGTACAAGGCCAAGAACGGCCGTGACTACACCGCCAGTGAAGATCCGGGCGTGGTCTCCGTCACCGCCATCTACAACTACTACAAGCAGCACGACTACCCGACCGTGGTCATGGGCGCGAGCTTCCGCAACACCGGCGAAATCCTGGAACTGGCCGGCTGCGACCGCCTGACCATTGGCCCCGCTTTGCTGGAAGAGCTGAGCAAGGCCGAAGGCACCGTGGTGCGCAAACTGGACTACACCGGCGAGCGCACAGCCAAACCGGCCCCGATGACCGAAGCCGAATTCCGCTGGGAGCTGAACCAGGACGCCATGGCAGTCGAGAAACTGGGGGAAGGCATCCGCCTGTTCGCCATCGACCAGGGCAAGCTGGAAACCATGCTGGCAAGCCACCTGTAAGGCCGCTCGCCACACGGCTCTCACAGAGCGAAGTGGCGCTGCAAAAACCGGGCTCCCGAAAGGGCAGCCCGGTTTTTTTGTGCCTGTTTCCGGTTGTCACAACTTCGTCATAAAAACGTTTTATTTTCAAAGGCGTCGTGTTATACGGATGGTGAAAACCATAAAACCAAGGAGGGAGCCATGGACATGTTCAACTTCGATTTTGACGAGGTCGTTGAGCTGGGTTCACGTAGCCGCGGGACAACGGGAAAAAAACGCAAATGGCGTGAGATTGAGGCGCTTAAAGACAAGCACCGCCTGCAAAAGGAGCTGCAGGCCATCGACATCGCCTATGAAGGATCGGACGACCTGGAGCTCTGATACGCCCACGTCGCCCATGTTTCACTCCAGCGAGTGGAGCCATAAAAACAGCGCCCCGGATTGACCGGGGCGCTGTTTTTATGGGTGATCCTGTCAGGCTGCAGGCAGCGAGAGCTGTTTGGCCAGCGCCTGGAAGTGCTGGCTCACCTCCGCCCCGAACAGGGGATCATTGATGGCCCGGTTCTGCCAGAGCTGTTCGAGATGACGCCAGTCATCCTCGGTCAGGGAGTCGCGCAGATGGGGGAAGATGACCCCTTCCTCATAGTTCATGTGCGCCTCCTGCTGCTCGATGAACTGCTCCAGACAGGCCACGAACTGATCCAGCGGGATGACCGCATCCATCAGGATCATCTCCACCATCTCCTTGAGCTCGGTCCCTGCATCCAGCAGACGGGCGTGCTCCTCGTGCAACCGGTTGGCCACTTCCCCCTCCACCACCCTGTATTTCAGGTAGTAGTCATAAATCATGTCTTCCTTCGGGTGGTGGTACTTGTCAGATACCTCGCGCAGATAATCCACCACATCCCGCAGCAGGAAGTAGCTGACCGGCTGCTCATTGCGAATGGCCGCCAGCTTTTGCTTGAGCAGCGTCAGCAACCGGGTGATGTTGAGGTGGTCCTTATGCAGACTGGATAACATGGGCACTCCTTGCACTGAAATGAGAAAACGTCTGTCTCGAGTATACGGTCATTTATTGCCTGAACTTTGCACTCAATCAAGTCGGATGCAGACAGCGGCTGCACCAGCCTCTCACCACAGGAGGCACAGGGGACACCATTTCCCCTGTGCATGCACGGCGTCAGGCCGCCGGATCGGCGCAGACCGAGAGCCAGTCGATGGGACTGCGTCCTTGCTGGACCAGCAGGCGATTGGCCTCGGAGAAGTGGCCGCAACCGATGAAACCGCGATGGGCAGAGAGCGGGCTGGGATGGGGGGCGCTCAGCACATGGTGGCGCGACCGGTCGATGAAGCGCCCTTTCTTCTGGGCATGAGCGCCCCACAGCAGGAAGACAACTCCCTGGCAATGGGCATTGATCCGCTCGATGACCCGATCGGTAAAGGTCTCCCACCCCAGGTGGGCGTGAGAGTGCGCCATGCCCGCCTGGACCGTCAGCACCGTATTGAGCAGCAGCACTCCCTGTCTGGCCCAGGATTCCAGGAATCCGTGATTGGGTGTGACAAAACCCGGCAGATCCCGCTGCATCTCCTTGTAGATGTTGACGAGGGACGGCGGCGTGCGCACTCCGGGCAAGACGGAGAAACAGAGGCCGTGCGCCTGGTCCGGGCCGTGATAGGGATCCTGCCCCAGAATCACCACCTTGACGTCATCCAGCTCGGTCAGTTTGAAGGCATTGAATACCTCGGTCGCCGGGGGATAGATCACCTTGCCCGCCTCCCGCTCGGCCCTGACGGTGGCCAGGGTGTCCATGAAATACGCCTGCTCTTTCTCCGAACCAATCACATCTTTCCAGGTCAGCACACCCGTCTCCTCTCGTTGCGAATCCACTCCTTCCATCCTGGCTGGCATGCCAGCCTCTCCCTCTCCCCACTCCCCGCCTTCTGTCCAGCTTGGCACCGCTATCTCCTCGGTCAATAGAGCAAGGGGCTCAGGATAGGGTCCTCGCCCCCAAGACGCAACCGCATGGAGGTCAGGCTCAGCCTGGCCAGCCTGGGAAGTGGCGGCGGCGTTCACGGGCAATGACCGGGGCTGCGTCGACACAGGAATAACAGGATGTCCTTCGGACAAGCCTCATGGGCAGGCCGGTTTTCGCTGACGCCAGAAATAAACCCTAAAGGTGTAGTTAAATTACTAGATATGAATAATAAAAAATGCATAATTCATATATCTTACAAAAACAGAAAAATGATCTGTTTTTGATTCAACTCAATGATTTAATCCCTTTTAATGCGTGCAAAATGGGGTTTTATTGATTTGGATCAATTTTCGTAATATTACCGTCGTGGTATATATGGCCCCAACGAAGTAAAGGTGTAAGGCAAGGCCCCGTTAAATCATTCCTTCCAAGAGGTGGTTTAAAAACATCAGGGTAATGTGCTTACCGTTGAATCCGCTTTCCTATGAGGAGTCATACCATGATCAAGGGCATCCAAATCACCCAGTCCGCCAACGCCGCTCTGCTGAACTCTTTCTGGCTGCTGGACGAAGAGAAACAACAGGCTCGCTGCATCTGCGCCAAGGGCGACAGCTTTGCCGCCGATCAGGAAGTCAGCCTCTCCGACCTGGGTCAATTCGAATACCGTGAACTGCCGGTTCAGCAAGAGCCTGTGGTCGAAGGGGGTCAGCACCTGAACGTCAACGTACTGCGCCGCGAAACCCTGGAAGACGCCATCGCCAACCCGGAAAAATACCCGCAGCTCACCATCCGCGTCTCCGGTTACGCCGTGCGTTTCAACGCCCTGACCCCGGAGCAGCAGCGTGACGTGGTCACCCGCACCTTCACCCAGAGCCTGTAAGGCGCCCTGCGTAAAGAGATAAAAAAACGGCCCCCTCGGGCCGTTTTTTCATGGGTGATGATCACCGCCGGAACCTGGCTCAGCTTCGCAGGTCCACCGGCCTTGCCACCACGGGTTTCGCCAGGGCGTCCTGCATGGTGGCCTCGTCGAGCTGATCGCAGTAACGAGCTACCACCAGGGTCGCCACCCCGTTGCCGATGAGGTTGGTCAGGGCGCGCGCCTCCGACATGAAGCGATCAATCCCGAGGATCAGCGCCAGCCCGGCCAGCGGCAGATGTCCCACCGCCGAGATGGTCGCCGCCAGCACGATGAAGCCGCTGCCCGTGACCCCGGCCGCCCCCTTGGAGGAGATGAGCAGCACCACCAGCAGAGTGAGCTGATGGAACAAGTCCAGCGGGGTGTTGGTCGCCTGGGCGATGAAGACGGCGGCCATGGTCAGGTAGATGGAGGTGCCGTCCAGGTTGAAGGAGTAACCGGTCGGGATCACCAGGCCCACCACCGACTTCTTGCAGCCGAGCGCCTCCATCTTCACCAGCATGCGCGGCAATACGGATTCCGATGAGGAAGTGCCGAGCACGATCAGCAGCTCTTCCCGGATGTAGGAAATAAAGCGCACTATGCTGAAGCCATTTGCCTTGGCGATACTGCCAAGCACCAGGAAAATAAACAGCAGACAGGTCAGATAGAAGCTGGCGATCAATTGCCCGAGCTGTACCAGGGAGCCGATGCCATATTTTCCTATGGTAAACGCCATGGCACCAAATGCCCCGACAGGTGCCAATTTCATGATCATGTTGATGATCCCGAAAATAACCTGGGAGAAGCCGTCGATGATATTGAAAATAGCCTTACCCTTCTCACCGATATGATGCAGGGAAAAACCAAACAGCACCGCAAACAGCAGCACCTGGAGAATATTGCCGCTGGCAAAGGCGCCGATCACGCTGGCCGGGATCACGTCCAGCAGGAAGGCGACGATGCCCTGTGACTGAGCCTGCTCCGCATAGGCGGAGATGGCGCTGGCATCCAGCGAGGAGGGGTCCACGTTCATGCCGACCCCGGGTTGCAGCAGGTTGACCACGCACAGGCCGATGATCAGCGCCAGGGTGCTCACCACCTCGAAATAGATGAGCGCGATGGCCCCCGTCTTGCCGACTGCCTTCATGCTCTCCATGCCGGCGATCCCCGTCACCACGGTACAGAAAATAACGGGGGCAATGATCATCTTGATCAATTTCACGAAACCATCGCCGAGGGGTTTCATATCGGCGCCCAGGCTCGGATAGAAGTGCCCCAGCAATATTCCGATGGTGATGGCCAATATCACCTGAAAGTAGAGGCTGCTGACTATTTTCTTGTGCATGCTCAACGTCCTGTTAATTAATTGACACGGGCGATGGCAAAAAACGCGTGCAGGGATCCGCGGCGAGACAGTTCACACCTCTCACCCGGTTCATGCCATTTCGCCATTCCGACGGCGGCACTTTCACACGTTATAAGAATCAATTTAGCGACATCAATCACACAATATATTTAACATCATTAACACCACAGCAACCTTGCAGTAATGACCATGAAGCGGCGCCATGTGAAGACGGAAGAAATAAAAATGCCCCGCAGAGCGGGGCATTTTTCAACCTAAGCCTGGATCAGACCGAAGTATCGAGGGGCTCGAAGCCCTTGACCAGATCGTCGATGGCCTTCATCTGCTTGAGGAAGCCTTCCAGCTTCTCCAGCGGCAGGGCGCTCGGACCGTCGCAGCGGGCGACCTTGGGATCCGGGTGGGATTCGATGAACAGGCCTGCCAGGCCCACCGCCATGCCGGCACGGGCCAGCTCGGCCACCTGCTCGCGGCGACCACCGGAGGCGGCGCCCAGGGGGTCACGGCACTGCAGGGAGTGGGTCACGTCGAAGATGACGGGGTAGCCACCCGTGCTCTTCTTCATGACGCCCAGACCCAGCATGTCCACCACCAGGTTGTCATAGCCGAAGTTGACGCCGCGTTCGCACAGGATAAGGCGATCGTTGCCGCACTCCTCGAACTTGTCGGTGATGTTCTTCATCTGGCTCGGGCTCAGGAACTGCGGCTTCTTGATGTTGATGACGTTGCCGGTGCGGGCCATAGCCTCCACCAGATCGGTCTGGCGCGCCAGGAAGGCGGGCAGCTGGATGACGTCGACCACCTCCGCCACCGGCTTGGCCTGATGGGGCTCGTGCAGGTCTGAGATCACCGGCATGCCGAAGGTCGCTTTCAGCTCCTGGAAGATCTTCATCCCCTCTTCCAGACCCGGGCCACGATAGGAGTGGATGGAGGAACGGTTGGCCTTGTCCCAGCTCGCCTTGAACACGAACGGGATGCCCAGCTTGCTGGTCACTTCCACGTACTTCTCGCACACCGCCATCGCCATGTCGCGGGACTCCAGCACGTTCATGCCGCCGAACAGCACGAAGGGCTTGTCGTTGGCGACGTCGATCTGGTTGATCTTGATATTCTTCTGTTCCATCTCAGGCTTCCTTAGGTAAAAGGGCTCGGGGCTTGAATCCACATCCGGCCGCTGTGCCCTGGGCACGGCGGCCTCGATATTCTTCCGCTTGATTTCCCAGCCCCCTCAATGGAGTGGCTTGGGGCTCAGATCCAGACTGGCCAGCTGGGTTTTCAGCACGTCGGCCACGGGATCGTCGGGGCATTGTTCAATAAAGTACTCGAAATCGTCGGCGGCGAAGCGCGGGCAATCGAGCTGCTCGTAGATGAAGCCCCGATCCCGCGTCTCCAGCGGATCGCCGGGTTTCATGCGCAGCAGCAGCTCGCTGCAGCGCAGCGCCTCCGTCATCCGCTCCTCCCGCAGCAGGGCCCCCTTGCTGACGTTGAGCAACCGTTCGATGATCTCCCACTGCCCCGATGGCTGCAGGTGGTCGTCGCTCAGGCTCGCCAGGTTGCCGAGGGCGCCGCGCAGCAGCAGCTCGATGCGGTGCCGGCTCAGCTCGTCCCCATTGAAGGGGTCCACATAGACCTCCCCTTCCAGGCCGGCGAAGCTCAGCAGGAAGTGGCCGGGGAAGCAGATCCCCTCCACATCCAGCCCTATCTTGCGACCCAGCTGGATGATGAGGATGCCGAGGCTGACCGGGATCCCCTTGCGCCTTGCCAGCACCTGGTTCAGGTCGCAGTTGGCCGCCGAGAAGTAATCCTGCCAGTCGCCGCGAAACCCCAGGGTCTGGTAGAACCCCTGCAGCAGCTGGCGGCGCACCTCGTCGCAGTCCCCCTCGGCAATCGCCTCGTCCAGCCAGGCATCGAGGCGGGCCAGCTCGGCCTCCCCGCTCCCACCCTGTCCCCGGATCTCGTCGCTCACCGACAGCGCCAGCTCGGCGATGTCATGGGCTTCGAAATCGGTCCATTCGTCCACGCGTATCATCGTCGTCATCCCTAACCGAACAGGCTGGCCTGCTTTTGTACCGCCAGCTTGGCGATAAAGAAGATCCACCCCAGGGCGCCCAGGAAGGCAAACCAGCGGATGCCGTTGCTGCGCGCCAGGCGCAGGGCCATCATGGCCAGAAACATCACCACCAGCACCGCGGTCAGCTTCTCGCTGAGCCAGGGAATGGCGTTGTTGAGGGGGTTGAGGTCCAGCACCATGCACAACAGCACGCCGGAGAGCACCACCAGGCCGTTGAGCCAGCCGCTCACCCTGAGGGTACGGGCCCCCGCCAGGGCGGAGCCGGTCTGCGACCAGTAAAAGCGCAGGATAAACATCAGCACGGCCCCGGCTATCAGGGCGAGGTGCAGATGCTTGAGCACAACATACATAACATTTCCTTGCACGGGGGCGGGAAGAGCCCGCCCGTCATCGTCAACGAGCCAGCCGCCCCAGGGTCACTCGCTCGTTATCACCGTAATCGCGCACGGTTTCCACCTGGTCGTAGCCTTGCTGCAACAGGAGTTGACGCACCAATGCCCCCTGCTCCCAGCCGTGCTCCAGCAGGAGCCAGCCACCGGGAACCAGGTGGGCAGGTGCGCCTGCCACGATGAGGCGGATGTCCGCCAGCCCCTGCTCGTCCGCCACCAGGGCGGAGCGGGGCTCGAAGCGCACGTCCCCCTCGTCGAGATGAGGATCCGCCCCGTCGATGTAGGGCGGGTTGGAGACGATCATCGCAAAGCGCGGAGCACCCGAGAGCGGCTCGAACCAGCTGCCGTCCCGCACCGTGACGGGCAAGCCCAGCGCGGCGCTGTTGGCGCGGGCCAGGGCGGCGGCCTCCGGCATCCTGTCCACGGCCCATACATCGGCATCCGGTCGCTCGGACTTGAGCGCGAGCGCGATGGCGCCGGTCCCTGTGCCGAGATCCAGCAGGGCGCAGGGGCCTGCTGGCAGGCGCGCCAGCGCCTGCTCCACCAGCACCTCGGTATCCGGGCGCGGGATCAGAGTGGCCGGGCTCACTTTCAGCGGCAGGGACCAGAACTCCCGCTCGCCGATGAGGTGGGCGATGGGTTCGCCCTGGAGGCGGCGCGCCAGCCAGCCCGCCAGGGTCGCCTGCTGGGCGGCATCGAGCTCGCGCTCCGGCCAGGTCATCAGGTAGCCGCGCCGGCACTCCAGCAGATGGCAGAGCAGGGCATCGGCGTCGGCGCGGGGGGATTCCCCGGAGGCCAGGGTCGCCATGATATGGGCACGGGCCTGCTGGATCTGCATCAGTTGCTCTCGGCCAGGGAGGCGAGCTGATCCGCCTGATACTCCTGCACCAGGGGGGTGATCACGCAGTCCAGATCTCCCTCCAGGATTTCGCCCAGGCGATACAGGGTGAGGTTGATCCGGTGCTCGGAGAGGCGTCCCTGGGGGTAGTTGTAGGTGCGGATGCGCTCGGAGCGATCCCCGGAGCCCACCAGGTTGCGGCGGGTGCTCTGCTCGGCGGCGCGGTGGCGCTCGTCCTCGGCCGCCTGCAGGCGGGCCGAGAGCACCGACATCGCCTTGGCGCGGTTCTTGTGCTGGGAGCGCTCGTCCTGGCACTCCACCACCAGGCCGGTGGGCAGGTGGGTGATGCGGATGGCCGAGTCGGTCTTGTTGACGTGCTGGCCGCCGGCCCCGGAGGCGCGGAAGGTGTCGATCTTCAGCTCCGAGGGGTTGATTTCGATCTGCTCGGCCTCCGGCACTTCCGGCAGCACGGCGACGGTGCAGGCGGAGGTGTGCACCCGGCCCTGGGACTCGGTCTCCGGCACCCGCTGCACCCGGTGACCGCCGGATTCGAACTTGAGGCGGCCGTAGACGTGCTCGCCGTCCACCTTGGCGATCACCTCCTTGTAGCCGCCGTGCTCGCCCTCGTTGCAGCTGACGATGGAGACACGCCAGCCCTGGCGCTCGGCGTAGCGGGAATACATGCGGAACAGATCCCCCGCGAAGATGGCCGCCTCGTCACCACCGGCGCCGGCGCGGATCTCCAGATAGCAGTTGTTGTCATCCTTGGGATCCCGCGGCAGCAGCATCACCTGCAGCGCCTGCTCCTGCTCCTCGAAGGCCGCCTTGGCGAGCGGCAGCTCCTCCTGCGCCATCTCGCGCAGGTCGGCATCCTCCTCCTCCAGCATCAGCCGGGTGGTCTCTAGGTTCTCTTCGGCCTGACGGAAACGCTGGAAGGCGTGGACTATGTCTTCCAGCTGGGCATATTCCCGGGTCAGGGCACGGTATCTGTCCTGATCCGAGGCCACCCCGGGCTCGCCGAGCAGGGCCTGTACTTCTTCGTGGCGCTCGATGAGGCCTTCCAGCTTTCTGATCAATGACGGGTTCATGACTCTTGGATTCTCGATGGAGGACGGGACGGCCAAGGGGCCGCCCCAACACTATGATTCTTGTGACAATCCCAGCACCTGACGCAGCTGGGCCAGCTTGTGGGCATCCCCCTGGGCGGCGGCCTGGCGCAGGGCCTGGGTCGGTGCGTGGATCAACTTGTTGGTGAGGCGGTGCGCCATGGCCCTGAGGGCCTGCTCGGCATTCTCGCCCTGTTGCAGGGCCAGCAGGGCGCGCTGCAGCTCTTCATCGGCCACCTGCTGGGACTGGTGACGGTAATCGCGGATGAGATCCACCGAGTGCTGGCTGCGATACCAGCCCATGAAGTCGTCGCGCTCTTCCTGGACGATGAGCTCCGCCTCGGCGGCCGCCCGCTTGCGGGTCTCGAGGTTCTGCTCGATGATGCCCTGCAGGTCGTCCACCGTGTAGAGGTAGGCGTCGGAGAGCTCGTCCACCTCGGCCTCGATGTCACGCGGCACGGCGATGTCCACCAGGAACATGGGCCTGAAGCGGCGGGCCTTCAGCGCCCGCTCCACCATGCCCTTGCCGAGGATGGGAAGGGGGCTGGCGGTGGAGCTGATGACGATGTCCGCCTCGTGCAGGTAGTCCGGGATCTCTTCGAGCGTCATTACCTGGGCACCGAACTCCTCTGCCAGCAACTGGGCCCGTTGCAGGGTGCGGTTCGCCACCATCATCCGGGTCACGCTCTGCTCGCGCAGATGGCGGGCCACCAGTTCGATGGTTTCGCCGGCGCCCACCAGCAGCACCTTGGTCTGGGAGAGATCGGAGAAGATACGGCGGGCCAGGCTCACGGCGGCGAAGGCTACCGACACCGCGCTGGCGCCGATCTCGGTGTCAGTGCGCACCCGTTTGGCCACCGAGAAGGATTTCTGGAACAGGCGCTCCAGGGATCCTTTCACCGCATCCGCCTGCTGGGCGTGGGCGTAGGATTGCTTGATCTGCCCCAGGATCTGCGGCTCCCCGAGCACCAGGGAGTCGAGGCCGCAGGCCACCCGCATCAGGTGCCGCACCGCTTCCTCGTCCTGGTGCCGGAAGATGGCGGAGAGCACCTCGCTCGCCTCCAGCGCGTGGAACCGCTGCAACCAGTTCAGCACCTGCTCCCCCTGCCCCTGCTCCAGGCTGCAATAGAGCTCAGTGCGGTTGCAGGTGGAGACGATCACCGCCTCGCTGACGCCAGGCTGCTCCACCAGCTCACGCAGGGCGCGATCGATGCGGTCCGGGCCAAAGGCGACCCGCTCCCGCAAGGCGACACTGGCGGTGTTGTGGTTGATTCCGAGGGCAAGCAGACTCATGGGTGGGTGATGATCGTTTCATGCACAGGGTGTAGAGGCCGACAATTGTACGAGAAAGGGTAAGTCTTTAAAAGCAATACGGCCGCCCCTTATACTGTCGCAAACCTCATCTGCGGAGCTCCACCTTGTTGTTGCGTATCTTCTCCCTCGCCTGCCTGCTGGTGCTGGCGGGCTGTACCACCACCCAACCCCAGCGGGATCAGGTCAACTGGCAGCAGGAGCGCGCCCGCCTCGAACGCCTCACACACTGGCAGTTGTCGGGCAAGATGGCCATCATCACCGCCCGCCAGAAGGGCAGCGCCCGCCTCAACTGGCAGCAGAACGGCGACGACTACCGCCTCAACCTCACCAGCCTGATCGGCACCCATATCCTGGAGCTCTCCCGCACCGGGGGCGAGGTGACCCTGCTCGACAACGACGGCAGGCTGCACCAGAGCCAGGATGCCGAGGCGCTCGTCTACCAGCTCACCGGCTGGCACATTCCGGTGGCCGGGCTGCCGGAGTGGATCAAGGGGCTGCCGGGCAACGCCGAGTTCGAGCTCAATCCCGACGCCAGCCTCGCCAGTGTGCGCGATGGCCAGTGGCAGATCCTCTACGGCGATTACCGGGACCAGGACGGCTACCGCCTGCCGCACCTGCTGACCATGACGGGCCAGGAGAGCCGCCTCAAGTTGCAGATCAACCAGTGGACGCTGGCACAGTGATGGCGCAGGAGCACAGCACCATGATGAAGCCTGGCCAGATCCGCTGGCCCGCCCCGGCCAAGCTCAACCTCTTCCTGCACGTCAACGGCCGCCGCCCCGACGGCTATCACGAGCTGCAGACCCTGTTCATCTTCCTCAGCCACGGCGACTGGCTGGAGTTCGAGGTGATCCCGGGTAGCGACCAGCTCACCCTGAGCCCCGCCATTCCCGGCGTGCCCGATGAACAGAACCTCATCATCCGCGCCGCCCGCCTGCTGCAAACCAGGCTGCCGAGCCCCCAGGGGGCCCATATCCGGCTGGAGAAGGTGCTGCCCATGGGCGGCGGCATCGGCGGGGGCTCGTCCGATGCCGCCACCACGCTCGTGGCCCTGAACCATCTCTGGCAGGCGGGCCTCGGCGAGGATGAGCTGGCGCAGCTCGGCGTGCAGCTCGGCGCCGACGTGCCGGTGTTCGTGCGCGGCCGGGCCGCCTTTGCAGAAGGAGTGGGCGAGCGACTGCAACCGGTCGAGGTGCCCGCTGCCTGGTATCTGGTGCTCAAGCCCGACTGCCATGTGGCAACGGCGGCCGTGTTTCAGGATCCGGAACTGCCTCGCGACACCCCCAAGATGACCCTGGGCAATCTGCTGGAAGGGGAGTGGAAAAACGATTGCGAATTGCTGGTGAAAAAGCGCCACCCCGAGGTTGCCAATGCGCTCGGCTGGTTGCTAGAATACGCGCCGTCAAGAATGACGGGCACTGGCGCCTGCGTCTTTGCTCAATTTGAAGACGAAATGGCTGCTCGGAAGGTGTTGGCCAAAGTGCCGGAAGGCTGGGATGGGTTTGTCGCCAAGGGCGAGAACATATCACCACTCTTCGCCACTTTGCAACAAGTCAGTGATTGGGGTATCGCCAAGCGGTAAGGCAGCGGGTTTTGATCTCGCCATTCCTAGGTTCGAATCCTAGTACCCCAGCCAACTCTCTCCTTGTTGAGGCCGTATCGGGAGGTGTTGACCTCGTCGATGTGTCTTGGGCCAATCTGACGCGATGGCGCTCAAGGTGGATTCCCGTCCACCCACCCTGCGGGTGATGAGACGCCATCCTCGACATCGCCCAGAGACCTTGTCCGTCATCTTGCTAAATCGTTTGCCCCCAAACGATACGGGTCTAAAATCAGACTCCCCACATACTGGATGCAACCCCGAGGTTTCAAACCGTGCCTGACATGAAGCTGTTTGCTGGTAACGCAACGCCGGAACTAGCCCAGAAGATCGCAGATCGCCTGTTTATCAAACTCGGCAATGCTGCCGTAGGTCGCTTTAGCGACGGCGAGATCAGCGTACAGATCAACGAGAATGTACGCGGTGGCGATATCTTCATCATTCAATCCACCTGTGCCCCGACCAACGACAATTTGATGGAATTGATCGTCATGGTGGATGCACTGCGTCGTGCTTCAGCTGGCCGTATCACTGCCGTTATCCCCTACTTTGGTTATGCCCGTCAGGACCGCCGCGTCCGCTCCGCCCGTGTGCCCATCACCGCCAAGGTCGTCGCCGACTTCCTCTCCAGCGTGGGTGTGGACCGTGTGCTGACCGTTGACCTGCATGCCGAGCAGATCCAGGGCTTCTTCGACGTCCCCGTCGACAACGTGTTCGGCAGCCCGGTGCTGCTGGAAGACATGAAGGCCAAGAACCTCGAATCCCCCGTGGTCGTGTCACCGGACATCGGCGGCGTAGTCCGTGCCCGTGCCATCGCCAAGCTGCTGGACGACACCGACATCGCCATCATCGACAAGCGTCGTCCCCGTCCGAACGTCTCCCAGGTCATGCACCTGATCGGCGACGTAGCCGGTCGTGACTGCGTCATCGTCGACGACATGATCGACACCGGCGGCACCCTGTGCAAAGCGGCCGAAGCGCTGAAAGAGCGTGGTGCCAAGCGCGTGTTCGCCTATGCGACCCACCCTGTCTTCTCCGGCACCGCCGTTGAAAACATCAAGAATTCGGTCATCGACGAGCTGATCATCACCGACTCCATCCCGCTCACCCCGGAGATGAAGGCAGTCGGCAAGGTCAAGCAGCTGACCCTCTCCTCCGTGCTGGCCGAAGCGATTCGCCGCATCAGCAACGAAGAGTCCATCTCTGCCATGTTCGAGCATTGATAGACCCTGTTGTGACAAAAACCGCCGAATGGCGGTTTTTGTTTTTTTGGGTGCCTGGCGCCAGCCGCCAGCCTCCACTCGGCAAGAGACGAAAACCTCGGACGAGCCACCCCACCCGAGCCCTTCTGTCCGGCTTTTCCCCGACCTTGCCGCACTTTGGTTGAGTGATCGCCACTCGGCGGCTAGAATATTGCGTCCCATTGCCCCGGGTCATCCGCCCATGGCAAGTAGCGAGTGAAGACATCAAGCGTGACAAGTCAAATCAAACTGATTGTCGGGCTGGGTAATCCCGGCCCCGAATATGCCAAGACCCGCCACAATGCGGGCGCCTGGTATGTGGAGCAACTGGCACGCTGGCACAACGTCAGCCTGCGCGAAGAGCCCAAGTTCTTCGGCCACACCGCCCGCATCCAGGTGGATGGCCAGGATGTGCGGCTGCTCATCCCGAACACCTACATGAACCTCTCCGGCAAGGCGGTGGCCGCGCTCGCCCGCTTCTACCAGATCGAGCCGGAAGCCATGCTGGTGGCCCACGATGAGCTGGACCTGCCTCCCGGCATCGCCAAGTTCAAGCAAGGGGGCGGTCACGGCGGCCATAACGGCCTCAAGGACATCATCGCCAGGATGGGCAACAACAATAACTTCTTCCGGCTGCGCCTTGGCATCGGCCATCCGGGCGCCAAGGAGCTGGTCGCCGGCTTCGTGCTGACCAAGGCGCCCAGCAGTGAGCAGAGTCTGATCGAGGCCGCGCTGGACGAGTCCCTGCGCGCCACCGACATCCTGTTCAAGCAGGACATGACCAAGGCCATGAATCGCCTGCACAGTTTCAAGGCCGAGAAAGTCTAGGCCTTCAGCCTGCATCGCCAGGCAGTTCAAGATGACCGGCCCCCTGGCGAGATCCCTCGCCTCGGGGTCAAGCAACACGACACGGGCCGCCCGCGCGGCCCCTTGAAGCATCCACCAACAAGGTAACAATCCATGGGTTTTAAATGCGGTATCGTGGGCCTGCCCAATGTAGGCAAATCCACCCTGTTCAATGCGCTGACCAAGGCCGGCATCGAAGCCGCCAACTTCCCGTTCTGCACCATTGAGCCGAACACGGGTGTGGTCCCCATGCCGGATCCTCGCCTCGACCAGCTGGCGGCCATCATCAATCCGCAGCGTGTCGTGCCGACCACCATGGAGTTCGTGGACATCGCCGGCCTGGTGGCCGGTGCCTCCAAGGGCGAAGGCCTTGGCAACCAGTTCCTCGCCAACATCCGTGAAACCGAAGCCATCGGTCACGTGGTGCGCTGCTTCGAGGACGAGAACATCGTCCACGTGGCGGGCAAGGTCTCCCCGGCCGACGACATCGAGGTGATCAACACCGAGCTGGCCCTCTCCGACCTGGATGCCTGCGAGCGCGCCATCAATCGCCAGTCCAAGCGTGCCAAGGGCGGCGACAAGGATGCCAAGCTGGAAGTGGAAGTGCTGGAGAAGATCAAGGTTGCCCTGGAAAACGGCCAGATGATCCGCGGCATGAAGCTGGACAAGGATGAGCTGGACGCCGTCAGCCACCTCAACTTCCTGACCCTCAAACCCACCATGTACATCGCCAACGTGGCGGAAGATGGCTTCGAGAACAACCCCTACCTGGATCAGGTCCGTGAGATAGCCGCCGCCGAAAACGCCGTTGTCGTGGTCGTCTGCTGCGCCATCGAGGCGGACATCGCCGAGCTGGACGACGAAGACCGCGCCGAGTTCATGGCGGATCTGGGCATCGAGGAGCCGGGCCTGAACCGGGTGATCCGCTCCGGATACGAGCTGCTCAAGTTGCAGACCTACTTCACCGCCGGTGTGAAAGAAGTGCGCGCCTGGACCATTCCGGTAGGCGCCACCGCCCCGCAGGCCGCTGGCAAGATCCACACCGACTTCGAAAAAGGCTTTATTCGCGCCCAGACCATCGCCTTCGACGACTTTATCACCTACAAGGGTGAGCAAGGCGCCAAGGAAGCAGGCAAGATGCGCGCGGAAGGGAAAGACTACATCGTCAAGGATGGCGATATCATGAACTTCCTGTTCAACGTCTAACCCCATGAGAGGCCAGCATTTGCTGGCCTCTTTTTTATCTGGCCAGAGGCGCGATCTGGGTGCGAATGTCGTAAAAAAAACCAGATTGTTGGGCTTTTGCACGACAGCGGCCAATAACTCGCCAAACGCACCCAAATTCGTTTTTTCAAACAAAAAAAGGGTTGACGCCCCAGAGCCAGATACGCATAATTCCGGCCGCACAGTGACGAGGCAACGACTCACTGGAAGCACGGTTGGCTATGTAGCTCAGTTGGTTAGAGCATCGCACTCATAATGCGGGGGTCACAGGTTCGAATCCCGTCATAGCCACCATCTCTAGTTGGGGTATCGCCAAGCGGTAAGGCAGCGGGTTTTGATCTCGCCATCCCTAGGTTCGAATCCTAGTACCCCAGCCATTTTTCTGTTCTCTTCCACGTTTGTGGTTGACAACAAACGGCTATGTAGCTCAGTTGGTTAGAGCATCGCACTCATAATGCGGGGGTCACAGGTTCGAATCCCGTCATAGCCACCATGTTTGAAAAACGTTCCTTCAATCATCCGATTGCAAAGAACACTGTTGGGGCATCGCCAAGCGGTAAGGCAGCGGGTTTTGAT
This sequence comes from Aeromonas sp. QDB68, assembly GCF_027707405.1. Lineage (NCBI taxonomy): Bacteria > Pseudomonadati > Pseudomonadota > Gammaproteobacteria > Aeromonadales > Aeromonadaceae > Aeromonas > Aeromonas sp. QDB68. The sequence continues at coordinate 111,744 of NZ_JAPCIQ010000004.1, forward strand.
CTCGCCATACCTAGGTTCGAATCCTAGTGCCCCAGCCATTTTTGCTTGTATTCGACGCAAGTCGTGCACAAGACGGCTATGTAGCTCAGTTGGTTAGAGCATCGCACTCATAATGCGGGGGTCACAGGTTCGAATCCCGTCATAGCCACCATTATTCTTGCGGAAGTGGCGAAATTGGTAGACGCACCAGATTTAGGTTCTGGCGCCCTAGGCGTGAGAGTTCGAGTCTCTCCTTCCGCACCATCGAAAGCAGTACCAAACAGACCAGCTCAGGCTGGTTTTTTTGTATCCGGCGTTTGCCGCTCTTCTTCCCCTCTCCACGCCATCGCACGCCTGCAACGCCACCTCATGTCTCAACGGCTGAGCCTTGTGCTCTCCTCTGCGACGGCGCTATGTCCTGCTCCGGCGTGATGCCGCCCTTTTCATCTCGCAGAGCGCTGCGGGCAATAAAAAGGCGGCCCGCAGGCCGCCATATCGTTTGCTGTCGTCAGAACGGGAAGAACCAGGGGATGGCGATGACGCTGACCACCATCACCAGCAAGGTGAAGGGCACGCCGATGCGCACGAAATCCATGAACTTGTAGTTGCCCGGGCCCAGCACCAGGGTGTTGACCGGCGACGAGACCGGCGTCATGAAGGCTGCCGAGGCGGCGATGGCGATGGTCATGGCAAAGGGATAAGGCGAGACCCCCATCTGATGGGCCGTCCCCAGCGCGATGGGCGCCATCAGCACCGCCGTCGCCGTGTTGGAGATGAAGAGCCCGATGACGGCACAGAGCGCGAAGAGGCTGGCCAGCATCACCCTGGGGCCCATCTCCCCCACTGCCGAGATGAGCGCGCCGACGATGAGATCCACCCCGCCGGTCTGCTGCAATGCAAGGGCAAAGGGCAACATGCCCACGATGAGGATCAGGGTCGGCCAGTGGATGGACTTGTAGGCACTCTCCAGATCGATGCAGCGGAACTTGCCCATCAGCAGGCAGGCGATGAGCGCCGCGATGACGTTGGGCACGGGATCCGTCACCATCAGCACTATCATGACCCCGAGGGCAATCAGGGCGTGGATGGCCTGGCTGCGGGCCGGCGCCATCTCGTCCACTTCCGCAGGCAGGCCCAGCAGCAGAAAATCGCGATGATGGGTCTGCAACTGACGAATGAGGCTCCAGTTCCCCACCACCAGCAGGGTATCCCCCATCTGCAGCGCCTCGTCCACCAGCTTGCCGGTCAGCGCCTCTCCATCCCGGCGGATCCCCACCACACTCAGACCGTAACGGGAACGGAAGGTCACCTCGCGGATGCTCTTGCCGAGCAGCCGGGAGCCGGGGATGAGGGAGACCTCCGCCATGCCCACCTCCCGCGCCTGATCGGAGAAATACTCCCCGCGCAATATCATGGGCTCGAGCCGCGCCTCGCTGCAAAACTCCCGCACATCCACCTCGGGATCCGACATGTCGATGAGCAGCACGTCCTTGGCCTGGAACTCGGTCACCCCGGTGACACTGACCATCACCCGCCTGAACTTGCGCCAGCGCTCCATCCCGATGACGTTGGCCCCGAAGCGGGCACGCAATTGCAGCTCGTCCAGGGTCTGGCCGATCAGGGGGGAGTCGGGCCGGATCGCCAGTCGGCGTGCTCGCCCGGCCAGCCGGTAGTCACGGATGAGATCTCGCATGGTGCTGCGTCCCATCTGCTTGCCCTTGCCCTCTTCCCCTTCACGCACCAGACGGTTGCGCATCAGCAGCATGTAGAGGATCCCCATCCCCAGAATGATGACACCCATGGGAGTGAAGCCGAAGAAGCCGAACCCCTGGATGTCGTGGCGCATCAGTTCACTGTTCACCACCATGTTGGGAGGGGTTGCCACCAGCGTTATCATGCCGCTGATAAGGCCGGCAAAGCCGAGCGGCATCATCAGTCTGCCCGCCGGGATCCCCATCCGGTTCGCCACGCTCAGCACCACGGGGATGAAGATGGCCACCACCCCGGTCGAACTCATCACGGCCCCCAGGGTCGCCACCGCCACCATCAGCAGCACCAGCATGCGGGTTTCGCTGCTGCCGGCCACCTTCACCAGGGCATCTCCCACCTGATAGGCGATGCCGGTACGCACCAGCCCCTCCCCCACCACGAACAGGGCGGCAATCAGAATGACGTTGGGATCGCTGAATCCTGCCAGCGCCTGCGGCAGGGTCAGGGTGCCGCTCAACACGAACAGGATGATGATCAACAAGGCGACCACGTCCATGCGTACCTTGTTGGTAATAAACAGGAGAATGGCACCCACCAGCATGCTGAGCACCCAGATCAACTCGGAATTCACACTTGCTCCTTTTGTTCAACGTCAACCACGGCCGGCCCCGGACGCCATCAGACCACAGAGCCCGTCCCCTTGATTTGTTACATATCAAGAAAGAGGAGGCCGCATCATCTCACATCCAGGTTCAGTTGCGGCCATTTTACCGGTCCGTGAACGCAGTCGGTCGCCCTTCACATGTCGGGGTAAAAAGTGCTGCACGCTCCCCCCGCCCCTCCTAAAATGGGCCCGCCGCGGCCTGAGCCGCCCTCTCACCCCTTGCCCTTCGGAGACGACATGGCCCAGCACACCCCGGCCTACCCGGCATTCACCTTCTTCAGCCGCTTTGTCGCCGACATCCAGGCTGGCCGAAAGACCATCACCATCCGCGACGAGAGCGAGGCAAACTGGCAGCCCGGCCAGCGCCTGGCCCTGTTCACCAACCCGGAACACCAGCCTTTTGGCACCATTGAGGTCATCTCGGTCAAGGCGGTCGCCTTCGAGGCGCTGAGCGACGAGCACGCCCGTCAGGAGAACATGACCCTCCCCGAGCTTAAAGATGTGATCCGCGATATCTACCCCGCACTGCCGCCCCTCTATGTGATTGAATTCGTGCTGATTGAAGCCTGATTTTGTGAGCTGCCTCAGCTAACGCCGGTTGCGCTCACGGGCCAAAAGCGCACAATGACTGTTTTTATATACAGTCATTGGTGTCTTATGGAAAAACAACTCGAACCGGCCATCGCAGCCATGGTGGCAGACTTCATCGCCGCAGGTCGTCCCAAGGCGAGCCAGCTGAGCTGGCAGGCGCGCCGTGACGGCTACCTAGCCTCTGCCCTGTTGGGCGGTGAGCGGGAAGAGGTGGGCGCCATCGAAGAGTGGCAGGCCGATCACCACGCCATCCGCTGCTATCGGCCCGCAGACAAACCGGACCCCGCGTATCCGGTGCTGATCTATTTTCACGGCGGCTGTTTTGTCAGCGGGGATTTCGAGACCCACGATCGCCAGATGCGGATGCTGTGCAACCGGGCCAGCACCCTGATCTTCGCCGTACACACCCGCCTCGCCCCGGAACACACCTATCCTGCGGCTCACGACGATGCGCTGGCCGCCACACGGGCCATCATGGCCGAGGTGGAGAAATGGCATGGGGATCCGGCACGTCTCGCCATTGCCGGCGACAGCGCAGGGGGTCATCTCGCCCTGGTCACCACCTTGCGGCTCAAGGCTGCCAGCGCCCCCTTGCCCAAGGCCCTGCTGCTTCTCTATCCCATGCTGGATGCCCTCTGCGAGAGCCAAAGCTACCGCGATCTCGGTGACGACTACCTCATCACCCGGGACATGCTCGAAAGCGGTTTTCACGCCTACCTGGGCAGCCTGCCCCCCAGCCATCCCGAAGCCAGCCCGCTCCACCATCCCGCCCTGTCAGGATTACCGCCGACCCATATCGTCACGGCGGAATATGATCCGCTGCGCGACGAAGGGGAAGCCCTGTATGGCAAGCTGGTGCAGGCTGGCGTCGATGCCACTTGCCAGCGGCAGCATGGCGTCATTCATGGCTACTTCCAACTGGCGGCCATCAGCCCTGCCGCTCGTCAGCTCATCGACCAGATAGCCATGATGCTCAGAAGACTCTGAGTTGGAACCGGCCCCCAAGCCGTGTTAAAAGTGTCTCTTTTGAATCAGGGAGGTAACCCGAGTGTTCGAGATAGCGAGCCTGAAAGAGGGCATGATGCACGGGGTGGAGCTGTTCCAGCTGCTGCTGGAGATCATCTCCATCGCATGCGTGGTCATCGGCCTTGGCAAGACCCTCTGGCTGGCGGCCAGAGTGCGGGATCACGAGCCCGGCTTTCCCCGCATCCGCCTCTGCTTCGGCAGCTGGCTCATCCTGGCGCTGGAATTCCAGCTCGCTGCCGACATCCTGGCCACCACGGTGGCCCCCAGCAAGGAGGAGCTGGTGCGCCTCGCCATCATCGCGGTCATCCGCACCTTCCTGAACTACTTCCTCGGCAAGGAACTCGATGCCCAGGCCGAGCGCCAGCAACCCGAGCCTGTCAGGTCACCTTCCCGCCCCGACGCCCGATGAGTGGGCTGAGTGGCACAAGGCCACGACACGGAAGGAAAGGCACCTGCCTGATCCCATGAAGAGGGCTCCCCGCGGGGAGCCCTCTTTGTATCCGATAGCAACCATCAGACGTGCTTGCTGGCCAGCTCGTGGCGCTTCAATGCCAGCAAGGTGACCAGCAGGGCGGCGGTGGCGATCAGCGCCATGCCGATATAGGTGGCGCTGAAACCGGGTGCCAGTTCGGCCGGGCTCAGGCTGGCCAGATTGGGGCTGCTGCCTGCCGGCAGGGCGGCATGGAACAACACGGCGCAGATGGCGACACCGACCGCCCCACCCAGCTCCCGGCCGAAGTTGAACAGGGACATGCCGATGCCGCGATCTTCCCGCGGCAGGGCATTTTGCACCACCACCGACAGCGCCGGCAGCACCAGACCCAGCCCCAATCCGGCAAACCCCAGTCCCAGTCTGGCCCAGACGTCGAAGTGGATCTGCCACAGGGCCAGCGCTGCCAGGGCAAAACCTGCCACCACGAAACGCTTGTAGTGACCGGTGCGACCGATGAGCTTGCCGCCGACGAAGGCCCCGCCGTGATGCAGACCATGAAGATCACCATGATCTCGCCACTGTCACTGGCGCTCATCCCCTTTTGCCACTGCATCTGCAACGGCAGGTAGACCAGCACGGCAAACATCAGCAACTGCGAAGCCAGCGCCAGCAGCACGCTCACCAGATAACCCGGCAGGCGCACCAGGTGGGCCGGCAGTATGGGGTCGTGCGCCCGCCGCTCAGCCAGGACGAGCAGCAACAAGGCCGCCCCCAGCGCAGCCGCGAGCCAGACGGCGGGCAAGGCCGCTTCCGGCGAGAGCAGCAACAGGGTGAGGGTGGTGACCGTAATGAGCAGTGCCGCTCCCTTCCAGTCGAAGCGGCTGTGGCGACGCACATTGAGGTGACCCAGATTGCGGTTCACCAGCCAGAGGGCGATGGCACCGAGAGGCAGATTGATCCAGAAGATCCAGCGCCAGCTGAGCTGCTCGGTAAAATAGCCACCGAGCAGCGGGCCTGCGATGCTGGAGACCGCATAGACCGCCGAGATATACCCCTGATACTTGCCCACCTCCCGTGGCGGAATACAGTCGGCGATCACGGTAAAGGCGAGCGCGATCAGCCCTCCGCCCCCCAATCCTTGCAGCACGCGGGCGGCCAGCAGGGTTGGCAGATCCTGGGCCAGGGCGCAGGCCACTGATCCAGCCAGAAACAGGCCGATACCGATGTTGAGCATGCGTACCCGGCCGAACATGTCGCTCAACTTGCCATAGATGGGCAGGGCCGCAGTGGCCGCCAGCAGATAGGCGGTCACTACCCAGGTGAGGGCGGCACCGGCGTTCAGCTCAACCCCTATGATGGGCAAGGGCGTGGTGACGATGCTCTTTTCCAGTGAGCCCAGGGCGATCACCAGGGCCACGCTCGAGAAGACGGTTTTGGGGGACATAGGCAGGCTCGCTCATGTGAGATATCGGCACAGGGGGTGCAAGGCACATTATTGTCTCATAAATCATTAGCCGATGGTCAAAACCACTGCCAACCATGATGAAGGTCGCGACATCTGCGCGCTGGATCTGCTAGGGTGAGTCTTTGCCGAAGAGGACGCCCCCATGCCCCAGTCATCCCCCTGCGATCATCACCAGAGTGAACAGCCCCGATTCGACGAGTACGACGCCCTGATCTTCGACATGGATGGCACCCTGGTGGACTCCATGCCTCTGCACCTGGATGCCTGGGAAATCACCAGTGCCGAGTTCGGCCTGCCGTTTGATCGGGCACAGCTCAACGAGTACGGCGGCATCCCCACCCGCAAGATAGTGACCATGCTGGCAGAGCGGCACGGGATGACCATCGACGTGGAAGCCTTTGCCCGGCGCAAGGTCGCCCTCTACCTGGCACGGATCGACGACGTCCGGGTGTTTCCCGCCATGTGGGAGCTGGTCAGGCAGTACCACGACAAGGTGCCCATGGGCATAGGTACCGGCTCAACCCGGGAACATGCGGCGCACATCCTGCGTCAGACCGGGCTCGATGCCTTCATCTCCGTGCTGGTGAGTGCCGATGATGTGGTCAATCACAAGCCCCACCCGGACACCTTCCTGAAAGTGGCCGAGCAGCTCGGCGCCAACCCGGCCAACTGCCTGGTGTTTGAAGACACCCGGATAGGCATTCAGGCGGGCAAGGCCGCCGGCATGACCACCTTGCTGGCCACCGAAGGGACGCTGCAACGGGTGTGAGCGGTGCGGGACCATCCTAACCGACGGGCCCGCACCAGCTTACTCGGCCTCATTCTCCCCCTCCTTCCCACCTGCCGGTACCGGGCCGTCCGGCCGCTCAAATCCCAGATCTGACATGCAGTTGTCAAATTCCGACTCCCCCGGTTTGCCATGCTCCTTGCAGTTCTCAAACGCCGCTTTCATCTCGACCGACAGCTCGTGCGGAGGCTTGGGCGGGGTACGGCTGCCCTGATCGCCCGCTGCGGCGGTCAGAGTAGTGAGGGAAAACAGCAAAGGCAGAACAATCTTCATGGCATGACTCCAAAACGGGTGGCATACACCGGCACGGTGCGGCGATGGCCCACGGCAGCGGGCGGTATCATGCTAGCGAATCGCCGCGAACTGATGGGTTAAGGGGAGGTAAAGAGGTGTCAGGTCGGCGTAAATCCATAAAAAAACGCCCCAGGCGGGGCGTTGTTTTCATGGCGGCCATTACATGGCGTTGGTGGATTCGAAGATCTTGTCGGCCGACGCTTCGACGAAGCCAGGGTAGAGCACGCCGTCGGCCTGCGGGTAGCGCAGGGCAAACTCGTAAAAGCAGCTCGGGATGGTGCGCACGCCGTCGCTGAAGGGCACCTCGGCCTTGTCTGCCATGGTGGAGGATTGCTCCAGCATCACCTCGGGATCGCCCTTCACCTCGCTGCCAACGGTGTTGAGCACGAAGCCTGCCGCCTTGAGCGCCGCATTCACCTGCTGGATGGTGTCGAAGTCCTTCAGGCGGTTGATGTTGACGGTGAAGTGGTTGGCACGATAACCCCAGGCGGCCATCCAGGCGGCATACTCGCTCTCTGCCAGCAGGGTCTGGTAGTCGGTGTGGGAGACCTGCCAGGGCGCGCCGGCGTAGAGGAAGGCCGAGGTGTCGGTGAGGTGATCGGGTACCTGATCCACCAGCTTGTGGATGATGGCCTGGGCACCTTCGGAGAGCTCTTCCACCTTCAGCTCGCTGATGAACACCTTGGGCGCATCAGGATCTTTATGCTCGAAGTGTTTGGCATAGAGCTTCTTGGCCTTGAATACATACTCGCCCTTCTCTTCATACCCCAGGGCGCGGAAGTGGGCCGCCAGTTTCTCGAGACCGAGCTTGGGCAGGTTGTAGGTCCGAAACGCCACGTGATCGTTGATGATGGGGGCACCGCCGCCCAGCAGTTGATGAACCTTGTGAGCACTGGGGGTGACCTGAATGTAGTTGTCCCACAGATGGCCAAACAGGGTGTCGATATCCTTTTGCATCTCTCTTTCCTTTGATTGCGGGTACAGACAGGGGCACCTGTTCAGTGCCCCTCTTTTATTTTCTTGTTATCAGAAGGTCAGACCGGGAGACAGCTGATCCGGCATAGCAGCCTTGCTGTCTTCGACGGAGGCGACCGGGTAAGCACAGTAGTCGGCGGCATAGTAGGCGCTCGCTCTGTGGTTGCCGGAGGCACCGATGCCGCCGAAGGGGGCGGCACTGGAGGCGCCGGTGATGGGCTTGTTCCAGTTGACGATACCGGCACGGATGCGCTTGAAGAAGTGGTTCCAGTCCGCTTCGTTGTCACCGAGCAGGCCGGCCGAGAGACCGAAACTGGTGGCGTTCGCCTTCTCGATGGCCGCATCGAAGTCGTCGTAGCGAATGAGCTGCAGCAGCGGGCCGAAGTACTCTTCATCCGGCAGCGCGCTGACCGCGGTCACGTCGATGATGCCCGGGGAGACAAAGCCGGTGCCCGCTTCCAGGTGCTTGAGGGCAAGCAGGCTTTCACCACCGAGGCGCTGCAGGTTGGCTTGCGCCTCGACCATGCCGAGTGCGGCCTTCTCGCTGATCATGGCGCCCATGAACGGCTGCTCGGCGGCGTCATAGAGGCCGACCTTGATCTGGCCGACCACCTCCACCAGGCGCTTGACCAGGGCATCGCCCCGCTCGCCGCGCTCGACAAACAGACGGCGCGAGCAGGTGCAACGCTGGCCGGAGGTAATGAAGGCGGACTGCACGATGGCATGGACGGCGCCGTCGACGTCGCTCACATCTTTCACTATCAGCGGGTTGTTGCCCCCCATCTCCAGTGCCAGGATCTTGCCCGGCTGGCCGGCAAACTGCTGATGCAGGAAGTGGCCGGTACGGGAGGAGCCGGTGAAGAAGAGGCCGTCGATGTCCGGGTTGCCGGCCAGCGCCTTGCCGGTGTCGACCTCCCCCTGCACCAGGTTGAGCACCCCCTTGGGCAGCCCCGCCTCCTGCCAGATCTTCAGCATGGCCTCGGCCACCATGGGGGTCAGCTCTGAAGGCTTGAACACCACTGCGTTACCCGCGATAAGCGCAGGCACTATGTGACCGTTGGGCAGGTGGCCCGGGAAGTTGTAGGGGCCGAACACGGCCACGACGCCATGGGGCTTGTGGCGCACGAACGCCTTGGCGCCCGGCATGGGGTTTTCCACCGTACCGGTACGCTCCTCATGGGCGCGGATGGAGATGGCAATCTTGCCCTGCATGGCCGCCACTTCAGTGCGGGTCTCCCACAGGGGCTTGCCGGTTTCACGGGCGATGGTCAGGGCCAGCGCCTCCTTGTGCTCGCCGAGCAGGTCGGCATAGCGGCGCACGATGGCAAGGCGCTCTTCAAGGGCCAGATCGGACCAATGGTAGAAGGCCGTGCGGGCCGCCTTGACGGCCGCATCCACCTGGGACTGGCTTGCCGCCTCACCCCGCCAGATCACCTCGTTTTTGGCCGGGTCGATGGATTCGAACGGCTTGCCTTCACCGGCCAGCCACTGGCCATCGATAAACTGGACTAAAGACATCATCAATTCACTCCCTGTGGGTACGCAGGCCGCCTCGGCAGCCTGTCTCAATGCTGTGCTGCGGGGTGGGTCAATCCAGATCGACGACGCGCACCATGTCGCCATTTTCCACCTTGAGGGCGGCCGCCATCTTGGGCGGAATGATGGCTTCGTGCTTGTCCAGATCGACCCGGATGTTGCCGTAGCAGGCGCGGTATTGCTCGAACCTGGCGTTGCAGATGAGGTAGGTATGGCCGCCGATGGGTTCACCCACCAGCACCGCCAACTTCTGGCTGCGGCGCACGCTGCGAATGTTCTTCACCTCGCATTCGACGGTGGGGCCTGCGTCGAAGATATCGACATAACCGCGATTCACGAACCCCTCATCCTGCAGCATCTTGAGGGCAGGCCGGGTCTTTTCGTGGGTCTTGCCGATGACGGCGCGCGCCTCGTTGCTCAGCAGATTGACATAGATGGGGTACTTGGGCATCAGCTCGGCGATGAAGCGCTTCTTGCCGATGCCGGTGAGATAGTCGACGGTGGGAAAATCCATCGAGAAGAAATGTTTTTGCAGCCACTCGTAGAAGGGGCTGTGGCCGTTGCCATCGGAGACACCACGCATCTCGGCAAAGACGGTACTGTCAAACAGCTCGGGGTGTTCGGCCATGAACAGGAAACGGTGCTTGGAGAGCAGACGGCCGTTGAGCCCCTCGCGGGCGCATTCACGCAGAAACAGGGTGCAGAGCTCGGAATTGCCGGTGTAGTCGTTGGAGAGGGTGAGGGTTTCCACGACATTGTAGATGCCGAGCTTGGGGGAGGAGTGCACCACCTTGCCGATGTGATAGTTGTAGAACGCCTGGGACAGGCCGACCGCCGCGTCGATGGCGCAGGTACCGACCATCTCCCCGGTCTCCAGATCCTCGGCCACGAAGAAATAGAGGCACTCGCCCTTGCCGGCGGGCTTGTCCAGGAAGGTCTGGGTCGAGGCATCGATCTTGCGTTGCAGCAGCTCGTCGTTGACCGGCAAGGATGTCATGCCGGTGCCGGATTCGATGGCACAGGTCTTGAGGCCGGCGAAGTCGCGCTGCTCGATAGGACGGATAACCAACATAAATGACAACTCCCTTTCATTGACGACAGGTGGGGTCCCGGCTCCTGCCGGGAGGGCTCCCCACCTCAATTTGGATCAGGCGTTGACCACCTGAGCGACCGCTTTCTCGAACCGTGCCAGCCCTTCCTTGATGTCCGCTTCCGGGATCACCAGGGAGGGGGCAAAACGCACAACGTTGGTACCGGCAACCAGCGCCATCAGGCCCTGATCGATGGAGGCCAGCAGGAAGTCGCGGGAGCGGCCCTTGAAGTCATCGTTGAGCACGGCGCCCAGCAGCAGGCCCTTGCCGCGCACTTCGCTGAAGCAGTGGTACTTGGCGTTGATGGCTTCCAGCCCTTCGCGGAACAGCTGCTCGCGCTGCTTGATACCGCTCAGCACTTCCGGGGTGTTGACCACGTCGATCACCGCCTCTGCCACCGCGCAGGCCAGCGGGTTGCCGCCGTAGGTGGAGCCGTGAGTGCCCACTTTCAGGTGGGAGGCGATTTCGGTGGTGGTCAGCATGGCCCCGATGGGGAAGCCACCGCCCAGCGCCTTGGCGCTGGTGAGGATGTCCGGCGTGACGCCCAGACCCATATAGGCAAACAGCTCGCCGGTACGACCGACACCGGATTGCACCTCGTCATAAACCAGCAGGGCGTTGTGCTTGTCGCACAACTCGCGCACCCCCTTGGCAAACTCGTCGGTGGGGCTGATGATGCCACCCTCGCCCTGCAGCGGCTCCATCACCACGGCGCAGGTGTTGTCGGAGATGACGGCAGCCAGCTCCTCCAGGTTGTTGTAGGCGACGTGGGTGATGTCGGCAGGCTTGGGACCGAAGCCATCGGAGTAGGCAGCCTGGCCGCCGACGCTGACGGTAAAGAAGGTACGGCCGTGGAAGCCCTGGTGGAAGGCGATGATCTGGGTCTTGTGGGCCCCGAACTTCTCGATGGCGTAGCGGCGGGCCAGCTTGAGGGCCGCTTCGTTCGCTTCGGCACCGGAGTTGCAGAAATAGACCTTCTCGGCGAAGGTGGCGGCGACCAGTTTCTTGGCCAGGCGCAGGGCCGGCTCGTTGGTCATCACGTTGGAGAGGTGCCACAGCTTCTCACCCTGGGATTTCAGGGCCTCGACCAGTTTGGGATGGCAATGGCCCAGGCCATTGACCGCGATCCCGCCCGCGAAATCCACATACTCGCGGCCTTCCTGATCCCAGACACGTGACCCCTCGCCGCGCACCGGGATGATTTTGGCCGGCGCATAGTTGGGAACCATCACTTCATCAAACACTTCACGTGTCACTGCCAACAACTCTGACATATTGCTCTCCTGCTATCTCGCGGCAGAATAATCCACCGCCCAAAAGTTAAATCCGTGTAAACGTGGCGGAATTATCACAGAAAAAAAGTAAAAAGTCTGTAACTTAACCGCCTATAAGGAACAATGTTCGATTGCCTTTGAGATTTTAGGCAACCGCATTGCATAACGGCTCAGGGGGTGTTGGCAAGAGATAATTTGGACAGGGAGGAGGGTGAATAAAGTCTCAGGGAAATTTTTTTTTGCCTCATGACGGTTTTGAGACAGACATCGCAATTTTTTCAGGAAACGGCCAAAAAGTTGGCCAGCAACTGGTGCCCCTGTTCGCTCAGAATACTCTCCGGATGGAACTGCACTCCCTCCAGCGCCAGCGTTTTATGCCGCAGCCCCATGATCTCGTCCAGGCTGCCGTCGGCATGTTCGCTCCAGGCAGTGACCTCGAAACAGTCGGGCAGCGACGCCGCCTCCACCACCAGAGAATGATAGCGGGTCACCCGCAGCGGGTTGTTGAGCCCCTTGAACACCCCCTCCCCTTTGTGACGGATGAGAGATGTCTTGCCGTGCATCACCTGACGGGCACGCACCACCCGGGCACCAAAGGCCTGTGCCAGGGACTGATGGCCGAGACAGACGCCGAGGATGGGGATCTCGCCGGCAAAACGGGAGATGGCGGCCAAAGAGATGCCCGCCTCGTTTGGCGTGCAGGGGCCGGGAGAGATCACCAGATTGCGGGGGGCAAGCCGGGCTATCTCCTCCAGGCTCAGCTCATCGTTGCGCCTGACCACCACCTCTTGCCCCAGGGCGCCGAAGTATTGCACCAGGTTCCAGGTAAAGGAGTCGTAGTTGTCGATGAGTAGCAGCATGCAAACACCATGGGAATAAGACAGAGACGGTGATCGGACAGCCCGTTACGAGCGCGGGCAGACAAACGCCGCGCATTCTGGCATGTCTCTTTGCGTTAATAAACCGGCGATCACCTCACCTGCTGTGCAGTCTGTCCACTCTTCAATGACGATCCGGGCCTGTCGACCCCACCCGGCGGTGGGCCTGTCCCCGACCGGGCAGCATCAGCCGCTCCATGTCAGGATGGCAAGGTAAAAGAGACGGGAGGCGACTGGGAAAAGGGCAAAGGTCGTGACAGGCAGATGGGAAGGAGTCACCTTGGCAAGGGCTGACAACGGACCTCAGCGGTCCAGATAGCGGCCCTGTTCCAGTTCCCGTTCCCGCTGGCACTCGGCCAGATAGATGGCAGCCGCGATGGCCGGGGTCTTGTGGTGCTTGTCGATGGCGTTGGAGACCATCAACTGCAAGGTATTGAGGCTCTTGGCCTTGCGAAACTTGCGCAGCCAGTGACCCTTGTCACCCAACTCTTCACTCAGGGTTTGTGATTCGACAGACATGCTTTCTCTTGGGGCAAAGCCCGTGTTTGACATTGGGGAGGTTGCGACAAACCGGAAGGTGTAAAACAAAGAAAGCCAGGCATCCACCCAGCTCTCTTCTACTACACCTTCCCAGTATGTCAGGCTCGAGGAACGAAGCCGACGACATCATATACGCTGATCAGGGTTTTTTCAGCCCTTTCACGCGCCTTTTGTGCGCCAGCCGCCAAAATGGCCTGCAGATGGGCCTCATCCTGACGTAGCTCGCGGAAGCGCGCCTGGATGGGTTCCAGCAAGGCGACCACGGCATCGGCCGTTTCACTCTTGAGGTGGCCGTACATCTTGCCTTCGAAGTGTTGCTCCAGCTCCGGGATGGAGCGGCCGGTCACACCGGACATCAGGGTCAGCAGATTGGAGACCCCCGGCTTGTTTTCGGGATCGAAACGCACCACGGCCGGCTCGTCGGAGTCGGTCATCGCCCGCTTGATCTTCTTGACGATCTGCTTGGGATCTTCCAGCAAGCCGATGAAGTTGGCCTCGTTGTCGTCGGACTTGGACATCTTCTTGGTCGGGTCCTGCAGGCTCATCACCCGGGCCCCTTCGGTCGGAATGAAGGGTTCCGGCAGGGTGAAGACTTCGCCATAGAGGTTGTTGAAGCGGGTGCAGATGTCGCGGGTCAGCTCCAGATGCTGCTTCTGGTCATTACCAACCGGCACCTGATTGGCCTGATAAAGCAGAATGTCGGCCGCCATCAGCACTGGATAACCGAACAGGCCGACGTTGACGTTGTTCTCGAAACGAGCGGACTTGTCCTTGAACTGGGTCATGCGCGACAGCTCGCCCATCTGGGTGTAGCAGTTCAGGATCCAGCCGAGCTCGGCGTGCTGGGGCACGTGGGACTGGATGAAGACGGTGCTCTTGGCCGGGTCGATGCCCACCGCCAGATAGAGGGCGGCTGCGTCGAGGCACGCCTTGCGCAAGGCGGCCGGATCCTGGCGAGTGGTGATGGCGTGCAGATCGACGATGCAATAGAGGCAGTCGAAATCATCCTGCATGCTGACCCACTGACGCAGGGCCCCCATGTAGTTGCCGATGGTCAGCTGGCCCGAGGGTTGGGCACCGCTCAATACGATTGGTTTAGTCATCAGAGTAGTAATCCTTGTTATCCGCCAGCCCGGTCTGGATCAGACCAGCAGGGCATCGAGTTCGGCAAACTGCTCGCAAACCCAGTCGGGGCGGGAGTCTGCGATAGGGCGGCCATAGTTGTAGCCATAGGTGAGCCCCACCACCTTCATGCCGGCGGCCTGGGCGGCCAGCACGTCATTTTCGGAATCCCCCACCATCAGGGTGCGGGACGGGCTGACACCCAGCTCGTGGCAGGCGTGCAACAGCGGCTCCGGGCTCGGTTTCTTGACGGGTACGCAGTTGCCCCCTAGCCAGAGTGCGAAACAGTCGCTGATGCCGAGGGCCTCCAGAATGGGCTGCACGAAGTGACTCGGTTTGTTGGTCACCACGGCCTGCTGGTAACCCAGCCCCTGCAGACGGCGCAGGCTCCGGGCCACTCCGTCATACATGGCCAGACCTTCCAGAAGACAGGCCTGATAGTGACGGTCGAACAGGGGGCGGGCCTTGGCAAACTGCTCCGGGGCGTCGCGGTAATCGAGAGCCCGCTGGATCAGCTTGTCGGCGCCGTTGCCGACCCAGGTACGCACCACGGACTCGTCGGCCTCGGCCAACCCCAGCTCCGCCAGGGTACGGTTGACCGCCAGCGCCAGTTGCGGGGCGCTGTCAATCAGGGTGCCATCCAGATCGAACAGCACCAGGTCAAAGGGGCGATCAGCGACGGACATGGGCAAGCTCCGCGCGCATCTGGTCGATCACTGCCTTGTAATCCGGCTTGCCGAAGATGGCAGAGCCCGCCACGAACATGTCGGCACCCGCCTCGGCAATCTCGCGAATGTTGTCGACCTTGACCCCGCCATCGATTTCCAGGCGAATGTCGCGGCCGCTCTCGTCGATCAGGCGGCGCACCTGGCGCAGCTTGTCGAGGGTGCCGGGGATGAAGCTTTGACCGCCAAAGCCCGGGTTGACCGACATCAGCAGGATCACGTCCAGCTTGTCCATCACGTACTCCAGGCAGGTGAGCGGGGTCGCGGGGTTCAGCACCAGACCAGCCTGGCAACCCTGCTCCTTGATGAGGCCCAGGGTGCGATCCACGTGATCGGAGGCTTCCGGGTGGAAGGTGATCAGGCTGGCACCGGCCTTGGCAAAATCAGGCACGATGCGATCCACCGGCTTGACCATCAGGTGCACGTCGATGAGCGCTTCGATGCCGTAATCGCGCAGCGCCTGACAGACCATGGGGCCTATGGTCAGGTTGGGGACATAATGGTTGTCCATTACATCGAAATGGACCACGTCGGCCCCGGCGGCCAGCACCTTGGCCACATCCTCACCCAGACGGGCAAAGTCGGCGGAGAGGATAGAGGGGGCAATCAGAAAGTCTTTCATCAGCGTCATCCATTGGCAGCGTGGCAGAAAAAACGGCGCAATTTTATCGCAAAAGGGCGATGAAAACGACCCGCATCTACAGAACACGCCGCTCCGGCACCATGGCTGGCACACGATGCCAAGCGCGGCTCACGGAATGCCAGCGGCAGCATCAGAAATGACAACGGCCCCCTCAGGGACCGTTGTTCACTCAGCCGACGGCAACCAGCTCCGCCTCACCGGGATAATAGCCCTGTTCGGGCTCGATGCCGGGGGGATAGAGCGCCAGCAGCTCGGCCACCTTGTTGCGACCACCGCCGTTGCGGCTGATGGTGCGCTTGACCAGGATCTCGTCGAGCCGGGCGCCACGATAGAGCTCGCGGGTCAACTCGATGTCATGGTTGCTGATGAGCACGGGCACCCCTTTATGGGCGGCGGTGTGGCGAGCCAGCCTGGCCAGCAGCGCCTGATCGTCCAGGGTGAAACCGCCTGCCGAATAGGTGGTGAAACTTGCCGTGGTGGAGAGGGGGGCATAGGGCGGATCGCAGTAGATCACCCAGTCTTCCTCTGCACGGGCCATGGCGTCGGCATAGCTTTCGCAGATGAACGTCGCCTTCTGCGCCTTCTCGGCAAACGCCCACAGCTCTTTCTCCGGGAAGTAGGGTTTCTTGTAGGAACCGAAGGGAACGTTGAACCCCCCCTTCTTGTTGTAACGGCACAAGCCGTTGAAACCATGGCGATTCAAAAACAGGAACAACTGAGCCCGTTCAAACCCGGCCGCGGTCTGGTTGAACTGGGTACGCAGCCGATAATAGGCGGTCTTGTGGTTGTGCTCGGCCACGAACAGCTTGCGGGCCTCGCTGATGAAGCTGTCCGGCTGCTGCTTGAGGTGGTTGTAGAGGCCAATGAGATCCGGATTGATGTCGTTGAGCACATAGGCGTCGTAATCCGTGTTGAGAAACACGGATCCCGCCCCGACGAAGGGCTCCAGCAACACACGCCCGGCCGGCAAACGCTCGGCGATCTCTTCGACCAGGGAGTATTTTCCCCCGGCCCATTTTAAAAACGCGCGTGTTTTTTTCATGGAAGTCCGGTGTTGACAAGGCTATGCCCAAAAAAGGGGGGTGATTCTACCCCCTTCTTCGGGTGGCTGGCTATTGCTTCAATTCTTTTTGTATCTGGGCGAATGACTTGGGCCAGGGTTGTCCCTTGAGCAAGGCAGGTGACAGCTTGCGAATGGCCGCCTTGGCCTGGGCACTGCTGGCGTAGTCTCCCTGCACCACTACATACCAGGGACTGCCACGGAAACGGGTCTTGTAAACCCACACCTTGCCCGCCAAGCCATGCTCGGCCACAAAGCTGTCTACCGCCTTGGTGTTGCTCGCCCCCATCAACTGGATGCTGTAGTGATTCTTCGGCTTCTTGTTGAGAGTCGCCACCGGCGTCAACGCCACCTTGGCCGCTGGGGCCGCGACCGGCGCTGTCTGCGCGCCACTGGCCGGTTGAGCCTCTGTCCGGGCCGGGACACTGCTCGGGGCCGGATTCTTGACCTGGGCCGTCGTTCCGGTCGGGACCGCACGGGAACCGCTCCCCACCAGCTCATCCACCACGGCCGTGGGCAAGGCGCCGCTGACGTTCGGCTGGTTCATCAATTTCTCGACCACTTCGTCGGAGATGACGACCCGGCGCCCCTCATAGTTGGTTGACTCCGTGGTGACCGTCTCGCTCTCGACCTTCTTGGGCAAGGGCTTGGCATCGGACTGCCAATCGCGGGCAACCTGATTCCCTGACGGGATGGCAGCGGCGCCACTGCTCGTCTGAGTACTCAGAGCCCCGCTCGCCGCACCGACGTTCACAGGATCGCTTGAGACGGGATCGGGCAACGCCGTCCCCTGGGACGGTGCCTGGGCGGGGTCCTGGCCTGCACTGTCGAACAGGGGCAGATAGCTCAGGGCCAGCAACCCGCCCGCCAACAGGGCAAGCACGATCGCTATCTTCTTGACGGGCAACTCGGCCTGACGTTTCTTGGGCCTTCTGTCGGTCATGGTATCCTCCAGTAACTGCATGATGGCTGACGGATGTCCGCCCGCCCCATTCAGGATCTCTTCCACTTTCGGCTTGGGCAAGAGGGCAGTCGGGATCTTGAGCTCTTTGGCCTTCTCATACAAGAAGATACGTTGCTCAGGAGCGCTCAGTGGCGCGACCTCCAGCTCGAGGGCTGGCATGGCCCGTCCCTTGAGGAGCGCCTTCTGGTTGCGACACCAGGCGTCATCACCCGAGAGCAGGATGGCCAGTTTATGAGGAGATGCCAGGGTATCGTTGTGACGACAGAGCGCCCACAACTCCCCCACCAGCTCGGCAGGCAAGGTATCGGCACGTTCGATGATGAGCAGCAGTCTGGCAGGCTTGTCACCCACCATGCGAAAGAAGCTGTCCGCCAGGGCATCCTGCGCGTTGAACAGGGGACGTGCCACCACCTGCTGCAGCAGCAACTGACGCACATCCGCCATCTTCATGGACGGGCTGCCGATGAGGCTGGCCACCCGCACCGCATCGGGCAGTTGGGCAAGCAGCGACTCGCACAGTGTGCCACGGCCACTGCCTGGCTTGCCGGAGAGAAAAACAAAGGGGTGGTTGAACTCGATCAGGTGCAGCAGCCGGTCAACCAACTGCCGCTGAGAAGGCAGCTTGAGCAATTTATTAGTGGTCACGACCAGACTCGATCACCGCCATCAATTGTTCGTCTGTCACATCGGCCACGACCTGGGCCTGTCCGATCCCGATCGGCAGCACCAGCCTCAGTTTGCCTTCCAGCACCTTCTTGTCACGGCGCATATGGCGAATGAAGGCGGCAAAATCCATATCGGACGGTGCCTTGACCGGCAAATCGGCGGCCAACAGCAGATCGCGGACTCGTGCCACCTCTTGCACCGTCATGTCGCCACGGGCCAGGGCCGTCTCGGCCGCCAGCATGGTTCCCGCCGCCACGGCTTCACCGTGCAGCCAGTTGCCGTAACCCTTCTCCGCCTCGATGGCATGGCCGAAGGTATGTCCCAGGTTCAGCAAGGCGCGCACGCCGTGCTCGGTCTCGTCCTGACCGACCACATCGGCCTTGATCTCGCAGCAGCGGCGAATGGCATAGGAGAGTGCATCACCGTCGAGGCGCTGCAGGCGGGTCATGTTGGTTTCAAGCCAGGAGAAGAAGGCGGCATCCCAGATGATGCCGTATTTGATCACCTCGGCCATGCCGGCGGCAAATTCCCGGGCAGGCAGGGTCTTGAGGCAGTCGGTATCGATGATCACATGCTTGGGCTGATAGAAGGCACCCACCATGTTCTTGCCGAGGGGATGGTTGACGGCGGTCTTGCCGCCAACGGAAGAGTCAACCTGGGAGAGCAGCGTGGTAGGCACCTGAATAAACGGAATGCCTCGCTGGTAGCTTGCCGCAGCAAAGCCGACAACATCGCCTATCACACCGCCCCCCAGAGCGATCAGAGTAGTATCACGACCATGGCTGGTTTCCAGCAGAGCAGACATGATCCGCTCGAAGGTCGCCAGGGTTTTGTAGGCCTCGCCATCGGGCAGGATCAGGTGTTCCACCTGAAAACCGGACAGCAACTGAATGATCTGTTCAAGATACAAGGGCGCGACCACGGTATTGGTCACTATCATGACCCGCTTGCCCTTGATCGTCTGCGCCAGTACCTCGGGGCGTTGCAGCAGACCGGCAGCTATCTCTATCGGGTAGCTGCGTTCACCCAGTTCGACCTTCAACCTTTCCATGGACGTCCTCTAATGAATTACATACCAATCAACTTGACGATTTGATTAGCGACAACTTTGGCACTCTGGTCATCCGTCTGGATGACAAAATCGGCAACCTCTTCGTACAGGGCGTTGCGCTCTTGCGCAAGACGCTCAAGCACTTCACGGGGCGGCTCTTCGGTTTGCAGCAAGGGACGACGCTTGTCTCTCTGGGTTCGCGCCAATTGCTTTTCAATAGTGGTTTCGAGATAGACCACGATGCCGCGTGCGGAGAGTTTGTTGCGGGTTTCACGGCTCTTGATGGCACCGCCACCCGTTGCCAGCACGATACCCTGCTGTTCGGCGAGCTCACCGATCACCTTCTCTTCGCGGATCCGGAAGCCTTCTTCGCCTTCAACATCGAACACCCAACCGATATCGGCACCACTGCGGCGCTCAATCTCATGATCTGAGTCGAAAAACTCCATGTGCAGTTGTTCTGCCAGATGTCTACCTATGGTGCTCTTGCCCGCACCCATGGGACCTATCAGGAAAATATTGCGTTTCTCAGCCATGTCTTTTCGTTAGTAATTACAAACTGTATGGCCCCGGTAAACACTCGACCGGGGTACCTATGAACCTTATCTTGCGTTGGATCAGGAGGGGGATTATCTCAGTAGAAACCAGGACTGGCAACCGCAGCCCTTACGCCCCAGCCTCATCGGGGCGTAAGGTTATATGTGTTTTACTCTCACAAGTAAAGTTTTCAGAGGGCGTCGGTCACTATCCTCGGGGTCACGAAGATCAGCAGTTCACGCTTCTTGTTTTCACTGGTGGTTTTCTTGAACAGATAGCCCAACCCGGGGATATCCCCCAGCAGCGGCACCTTGCTGACATCGCTCTTGATGGTCTGTTGATAGATGCCGCCAAGCACCAGAGTTTCACCGTTGTTGACCAACACCTGGGTGGTGATGGACTGGGCGTTGATGGACACCGCATCCCCGGTCCCGGTCGGCACGGTTTCACCCTTGGTATCCTGAGTCACGGTCAAGTCCAGGATCACCCTGTTGTCCGGGGTGATCTGCGGTGTGACCTTGAGGCTCAGCACTGCCTTCTTGAAGGTGACCGAGGTCGCCCCGCTCGAAGAGGACTCCACATAGGGGATCTCGGTCCCCTGCTCGATCAGGGCCGGCTTCTGGTTGGCCGTGGTGACACGCGGACTGGCGATGATCTCGGCCTTGCTCTCCTTTTCCAGAGCCGAGAGCTCAAGATCCAAAAGGGTGCCATTGGCAAGACGGGCAACTTGGAACGCCAGCGTGCCGGCCGCGTTGGTCACCGGCAGGTTGACGTTGAGTCTGTCTTCTACGTTGGGGCGAGTGATGGTGGAACTGCCATCATTGTTTCCGGCGCCATCATTACCCTCTATGGTGCCCGAGGTGCCGTTGCCATGACCGTCTGTCTTGGTCACCCCCCAGCGCACCCCCAGAGCCTCATCGAAACCATCATCAATGGTCACCATGCGCGCCTCGATCACCACCTGCTTGACCGGGATATCGAGGATATCCAGCATCCGCTTGACGTTGCTGATGACATCCGCCGTGTCCTTGACCACCAGCACGTTGGTACGTTCATCCACGCTGACCGCGCCTCTGGGGGAGAGCAGCTTGGTACTCTCGGAGGAGAGCAGGGCCGCCACTTCCGATGCCTTGGCATAGTTGATCTGCAGATACTCGGTGTAGAGGGGAGCAAGATCCGCCACCTGGTTGCGGCTCTCCATCTGCTGTTTCTCGCGAGCGGCAATCTCGTCCGCCGGCGCCACCAGCAGGATGTTGTTGTCCAGCCGTTTGTCCAGCCCTCTGACCTTGAGGATGATGTCCAGCGCCTGCTCCCAGGGCACGCCATCGAGACGCAGCGTGATGTTGCCGGAGACCGAGTCCGTGGTCACCAGGTTCAGATTGTTGAAATCGGCGATGATCTGCAACACGGTACGAACAGGAATATCCTGGAAGTTCAATGAGATGGGTTTTCCTTGGTACTGCTTCGCCGCCGTGGTGGCCACCCGTTTTTTCACCTCGATGATGAACATCTTGTCGGCCTGATCGTAACGGTAGTCAAACTGGCCGTTCACCGAGAGCTCGAACAGGGTGTCATTGCCCTGGCGGAACACCTCCACTTGGGAGACCGGGGTAGCAAAGTCCTGCACATTGATGAGGTTGAGCTGATCATCAGTCACCCGGGTACCATGGAACTTGGCCAGCACTTTCTGACCACGGCTGCTGACATCCACCGCCGCCGAACTGTTGTCCAGCGTCACAAGGAACTCCCCCTGCCCCTCCTTGCCACGACGAAAATCCACGCCCTTGACCGAGTTGAAGTAGGCGCCACCCATGTTTGCCTGAGACACGGACAACACCGGCTTGCCGAGGGCAACGGGCGAAGGAGCCACGGTAGGCGTGGCAGCCACGGCAGGCTGAGCCTGATACTGGGACTGGTTCTGGGCAACCCGCTGGGTGTCAATCAGCGCAGACTGGGTCACTGGCTGGCTTCTGACGAGCGCAGACTGACCGGCTGCAACAGGCGCCGCCGAAGAGGCGACCGGCTGCCCGGCCTTATCTCCCAGCGCCACCAGCAATTTATTGCCCTGCTGATGGACCTGATAGGGGGTGAGCTGATCGAGGGCGATCTTGATGTCGAGCCCCTGCCCCTTCCCCTCCACCAGGAGATTGTTCACCCCTTGCTGCTTGATGGGCAGGGGATTGACCGTCAGGGCACCGATGGCCCCGGGTACGTGCAGCAGAAGCTGATTGGGTTCATAGGTCAACCTGTCCGTAAAACCGCTGACCGGTTCGCTGAAGCTGAGCTCCAGCAGGAGTTGATCGGCCAGCAGGGGATTCACCTTGACCTCCTGCAACGCGGGTACTGCCCACACCTGAGTGCATCCGCCCAGCCACAGCAGCGCCACACCGATCATCCTTCTTATTGTTGTTCTCATCTCTGCTCATCCCTGATCATAGTTTTGCGTCGAGATTGGCCATGGCCAGCTGGGTTTCTCGGGTGACCCAGCATCCTTTGCCATCCGGTACCGTCTCCATCAAGTCAACATGCGTGTTCGTTATCTTGATGACCCTGCCCTGATCCAGCCCCATGTGCTGGTTGAGCCCGACGCGCACGGCTTGCCCGTCCGGGGTTTTGATCAATGCCCACAACTGCCCCTGCTTGCCGATGGAGCCTTTCATGCTCAGGCTGGCAAGCGAGTAGCGTTCCAGCACCTCCTTTTCCCGATTGGCCACTATCTGGGCACAGTCCGGCTTGGCCTTGGCATCCAGCCTGGAACTGGTTTCCGGCTGGGGTGCAATGAACGGACTACGCTGATCGCTGCGTTGATAGACCATGGGCGAGAAGGGCTTTATCTCCGGCAAAGATTCGATCGGTACCGGCTTTCTGGCCTTGGTCTGTTTGACATACTCATCCATGTCCTCCTGTCCCCCACAGGCCGTCAACAGCAGCGCCGACAAGAGAAGTACGCCCGCTCTCATGCTCATGGCTTTTTCTCCACGGTTTTGCCGTTGTACTTGTAGGTCTTGGCCTGCATGGACATACCGATCAGCTCACCCCCCTTCCCCTGGCTGAGCTGGAAAGAATCCAGGATCACGATGCGCGGCAAAGCAGCCATGTCCGCCGTGAACTTGCCAAGTTCGTGATAAGTGCCCACGACCTCGATGCGCATGGGCAGCTCGGTGGAGAACTCGTGTTTCACCTCTGGCTCCCAGTTGATCCTGTTCAATGTCAAACCGTTGTCGGTGGCAATGAAGCTGATGTCATCCAGCAAACCGGCGACTTCGTGGGTGTTGGGCAGCTGTTTGAGCTGAGTGTCGACCAGATGTTCCAGCTGGACCATCTGCTTTCTGTATGCTTCCAGGTTCGCGGCCAG
The DNA here is from genome assembly GCF_027707405.1 of Aeromonas sp. QDB68. Taxonomy (NCBI): domain Bacteria; kingdom Pseudomonadati; phylum Pseudomonadota; class Gammaproteobacteria; order Aeromonadales; family Aeromonadaceae; genus Aeromonas; species Aeromonas sp. QDB68. The sequence goes on from NZ_JAPCIQ010000004.1 coordinate 135,110, forward strand.
CATGGCCTTGCTCTCGAATTGTCCCTTGAGCTCGCTCTCTTTTGCAGCTTCACGACCCAGAGCGGCCAGGGAATTGGCAATCACGTAGTAATAGAGTGCCCCGCCAAGCAGAGCACAGCAGAAGAAGACAAAGATGCCCTTGGCGATCGGCGGCCAGCGGGCAATGTCATTGAGATCCAGGTCGTTAAGTTGTTGCAGGTTCATTTTTGCCCCTTAGCCGCGTTGGGTAGCGCCGTGGCAATCTGGAACATCATGGAGAACTGGCTCAGGGCGATGGGGGCCACCTCGGCCGTGAAAATGGTGCTGAGCTGGGATTGTGTCAGCCAGCCGGAACCGTCGATTCGGCGCATCATGCTGGCTACCCTGCCATAGGCTTCGGTCTTTCCCTTCACGTCTATCTTGTTGTTTTGCAGAGCAAGGCTATCAAGATACACCCCATTGGGGACCAGCACCGGTAGCTGATTGAACAGACGCACAGGGATGTTGCGGCGCATCTGCAACTGCTCGATGAGTTGCATGCGGTCAATCAACTCCTTGCGCCGCTCCTTGAGAAGCCTGATCTCCCCAAGCTGGGTGTCCAGGGTTGCCATCTCCTGCTGCAACCGCTGATTGCGCTGCTGCTGGTAACCGATCTGCTGCTGCACCAGCCAGTCTGCGGCAAAGGCGATGGCTGCCGTCCCCGCCAGGAACAGACCGAACAGGATGCCGAATTGTTTCTTCTGACGCTGCGCCCGAGCCTGCCGCCAGGGCAGAAGGTTTATATTTGACATGGTGTGAAGCTCCTCAGTGCCAGCCCGAGCGCCGTCATGTACTTGGCCCCATGAGTCAGCCCCCCCTCTCCCTGCGGCTTGCCAAAGAGTGCAAAGGGATCAGGATGCAGCACCTCGCAGTTGAGCTCGCTGCCGATTTGTCCGGCCAGCCCCGGCAGCAGGCTCCCCCCTCCGGTCAGCACCAGCCTGGAGAGCTCCTTGTTCCCCGAGGAGCTGCAAAACAGCTGCACGTTGCGCCGTATCTGCAACACCAGAGTGCTGAGGTGAGGCAACAGGACATCCACCTCATGATCCGCAGGCAAGGAGCCCTGGAGCTTGGCCAGTTCCGCTTCTTCCATACTCATGCTGTAAAAAGAGGCCAATGCCTGGCTGTATTGATCACCACCAAAATTCTGCAACCGGGAATAGATGATCTGGCCCCGTAGCAGGGCGGCGAAAGTCAGGGCGCTGGCACCGATGTCGACGATGCCAACCGGTTTCTCCGAGGTTTGCAGGTCGGGCAGGCAAGCCAGCACGGCGCGTCCGAGCGCATGGGCCCCCACATCCACCACCATGGTCGTCATGCCTGCCTCCGTCAGGGCACTGACCCGGCCACTGACGCTCTCGGTCCGCGCGGCACTGAGCAGGACCTCCTGACGCCCGTTGTCGCCCGCCATGCCGAGGATTTCAAAATCCAGGCTCACTTCATCGAGGGGAAAGGGGATGAGCTGCTCTGCCTCCAGGTGAACCTGGTTCTCCAGCTCGCTCTCGTTGATGTTGGTATCGACCTGAATGATCTTGGTGATGACATTGGAACCGGTCACGGCCGTGGCCACGTTCTGGCAATCCCCTTGCACGAGCCGCTTGAGCGACTTGAGGGACTGACTGACCCGTTCAATGTCCTGAAGTTGATAGTCGACCAGCGTCCCCCTTGGCATGGGGATCTCGGCAACCGAACCGAGGTGCACCTTGCCGGGACGTCCGCTGATGGTGACGGCCTTGATGGTTTGACTGCCAAAATCAATGCCCGCCAAGGAGACGAGGGATCCCTTACTTAAGGTTCATCGCGGCTTTCCGGGGAAGGCCGCCTTGATTTTCAGAAAAAAGTATTCTGAGTCCCTAAATCCATATGC